>JAJCYI010000143.1 GCA_029263015.1 Saprospiraceae bacterium
CGCCGTGCCGTAGGTACGCAACGTGGAAAATGTTACTTACCTACGGCACGAAAAATACCGTTGGTTTGGCATTGCTACCCATGTTCCGTCCCTAACGGGACAATCAAAGGACAGAAACCGCCATAAGCTCTTGATTGTCAAGGATTATTATCCAGAACTCACGTTAAATTAGTAAACATCTTACCAGAATGTTGCCCGCTTTTTAAAAAAGCCTGAAAATCAACTAATTTCGCGTCTTCGATTTCCAATTACTATCACATAACCAACTCATCTTCAAACTTATCAAGACATGAAAAAATATTTAATCTTCTTTTTGGCAATGACCTTTTTTTTCGTCTCCTGTGATTTAGACGGCCCTGCTAATAATACTGAAAACAGCACGGAGACTGCCGATGATTTTGTGTGGAATCCTGAAAATTTTGGCGATAAAAAAATCATTCGTTACCAGCTTCCTGGATTTGACAAACTCAGCCTCCAGCAACAAAAATTGGTATATTTCCTGACACAGGCCGGCCTTGCTGGACGTGACATTACTTACGACCAGAATTACAAGCACAACCTTCCGATTCGCCATGCTTTGGATAAGGTCATGGCCGACTACAAAGGAGATAAAAGCAGCCCCGATTGGGAAGCTCTCACGAATTATACCAAAGAAGTCTGGTTTGCCAGTGGCATCCACCACCACTATGGCAATGATAAATTCCAACCTGGTTTTTCAAAAGAATATTTCACCACAGTACTCTCAGAAATAGGTGCTTCATTGTCTGATGATGCAATGGCTGCTATGTTTGACCCAACGGTAGCTCCGAAAAAAATTGACCAGAGCGACCAGGACAAGTTGATCGAAAACTCTGCCGTCAACTTTTATGGCGACAATGTGACCACTGCCGAAGCTTCTGCCTTTTACAAAAACATGGGAGATCCGAACGATACCACTCCTCCGATGTATGGCCTGAATTCCAAACTGGTCAAAGATACCGACGGCAACCTCGCGGAGCAGGTTTATAAAATTGATGGGATGTACGGTTCAGCAATCAAAGAAATAGTTGGCTGGCTGGAAAAGGCTGCTGGTGTGGCCGAGAACGAACCACAAAAAGAAGCCCTTCTGTTGTTGATAGAATATTACAAATCGGGGGATTTGAAAAAATTTGATGAATACAGCATTGCCTGGTCAAAAGCGACCGAGGGGGATGTGGACTACATCAACAGTTTTATCGAAGTATATCAAGACCCTTTGGGTAAAAAGGGCAGCTACGAGACCATCGTTCAGATCAACGATTTTGAAGCTTCTGCCCGGATGAAAGTGGTGGCAGATAATGCCCAGTATTTTGAGGACAATTCGCCCATCATGGACCAGCACAAAAAGGAAAAGGTGGTCGGCGTGTCTTACAAAGTGGTCAACGTAGCAGGTGAGTCGGGCGATGCTTCTCCATCCACGCCCATCGGTGTGAACCTGCCCAATTCAAATTGGATCAGGGCAGCGCATGGTTCCAAATCAGTCAGCCTCGGCAATATCGTGGAAGCTTATAGCAATGCCAGTGGCCCAGGTATTTTGAAGGAATTTGCCAACGATGAAGAGGAAATTACACGTTCCAAGGCGCACGGTAAAGTAAGCGCCAAGATGCATACTGCTTTGCACGAAGTGATTGGTCATGCCTCTGGACAATTGGAGTCTGGTGTCAGCAACGATGCCTTGAAAAACTTCGCCTCCCCGCTTGAGGAAGCCCGTGCCGACCTCGTCGCGCTATACTATATCATGGACAACAAATTGGTGGAAATGGGCCTCATGGAATCCCTCGAAGTCGGCATGGCCGAGTACGATAGCTACCTCAAAAACGGCCTGATGACTCAGCTCCGCCGAATCGAGCCGGGCAAGACCATTGAGCAGGCGCACATGCGCAACCGCTCCATGGTAGCGCATTGGGCAATGGAAAAAGGTAGCGCAGCCGGAGCAGTAGAAATGACGCAGCGGGACGGCAAAACTTACATTGACATCATAGACTATAAAAAAATGCAGGAACTCTTCGGCGAACTACTCCGAGAGGTGCAGCGCATTAAGTCGCAAGGTGACTATGTCGCTGGCAAAAAACTGTTCGAAGACTATGGCATACAAATCGATCAAGCTATCCACCAAGAAGTACTGGCCCGCTCTGAGAAATTGAACATCCCACCGTATGGAGGATTTATCAATCCAAAATTGGTAGCAGTCGAGGATGAAGCTGGGAACATAACTGAGGTGAAAGTTGAATATCCAGCAGACTTTACCCAGCAGATGTTGGAGTATGGAGAGGCGTATGGTTTTTTGGGTGGGAGTAATTGATAAAATCTGTGCAAGTCCGAATCAGCAAAATGAGCCGAATACGTATTGTATTCGGCTCATTTTTATTTGTAACATCGTTTCAACAATTCAACGGCTGTGCTGTTCTGTCGCCGCCGATCACCATTGCTATCCTTTGAATAGGAAAGCTGAAACCCCTGCACCTACGAAGATAGTATTGCCTGAAATAAAACTTGAACCACTAAATTTAAAGCTATCCTTTAACCACCCAGCTTCGGATGAAAAACCGACATGGCTTGTTCTGACCAATATGCCCCCAACCCAATTATTTTTGATGACTAAATTATTGGACAACTCTCGGGTGGATTAAGCATTGATTATCAAATAATTGCGTAATTGTCTATTATTGAAATATTTTATGAATGTTTCAAGATTATTGATCTTAGCTCGATTTAATTTCCCGACGCTTGCACCGAAGAAACTAATAATTCAGCTTTAATACCTCGTCCGCTTGTGGCGGGGTGGTTCATTAGGCTCATATCCAACACTAATGTGAGTCGATTATGGCAATTATGTGGCCCACATTAGTTTTGTTTATGATTCTATAGGATAATTTATGAGAGGAATTCTATTGCTGCAAATTTAGCGACGTGCTACTTGCAGCCTCCCACCAGAAAACTTCAAACCTCCCTCCCCAGATCCACTTTCAGCAAGTCTTTTGTTTTCATCCAGACCCACCCCACAATGGCCAGCGACGCTGCCCCGCCTAACACCACCGAGGGCACTGCCCCGAGCAAACTAGCAGCCAACCCTGATTCAAAAGCGCCAAGCTCGTTGGAGGCACTGAGGAAAATGCCATTGACGGAATTCACTCGTCCGCGCATTTCGTCCGGCACGATGAGTTGCAGGATGGTTGACCGGATGACGACGCTGACGGAATCGAAAGCCCCGACAAAAAATAGGGCAACGACCGATAGGTAAAAATTTTTAGAGAGCGCAAAAACCAGTGTTGCTACCCCGAACCCTGCCACAAATAACAAAAGGGTACGCCAAGCTTTTTTCAACATCGAAATGCGGGACAAAATTAGCAACGTAAGCATGCCGCCTATCGCAGGCGCTGATCGTAGAATGCCCAGCCCAGAAGCACCGACCTGTAAAATATCTTCTGCAAAAACAGGCAGGATGGCGACGACACCACCAAACAGCACCGAAAACAGGTCGAGGGAAATGGAATAGAACAGCATCCTTTTTTTTCGGACAAACCGCAACCCTTCTTTGATTTTTTGCCGAGCATTGCCAGCTTCAGAAGGCTCTATTTTTGGATCGCTCACCTGCATCCACATCAATTGCACGACGGCCATTAAGCCAATCACGACGAGAATGGTGTTTTCAAATCCGACCCAGTCATAAATAAACCCCGATGCACCTGGCCCAATGATGATGCCCATCTGCCAGCCAGCACTGCTCCAGGTGGCGGCATTTTCATAAGCAGAACGCGGCACGACAAAAGCTTTCATGGCCTGGACGGCTGGGGAATAAAAAGCCATGAAAAGACCCGTGAAAAATACAGCGCCGTAAATAATCAATTGCAGCTGTAGTGAATTGTCGTTGTTAGACAGCTGTTTTCCGGCAAAATACAATCCCAGCGAGCAGAGCATCATGCCCAATAAACTGACCTGGATGACCCTTTTTTTGCTCAGGATATCTGCCACGTGCCCGCCAATAAGTGCCAAGCCAATAAAAGGGGCGGCATGTGCCAGCCCGATCAAACCAATGGCAAGTGGGTCACCAGTGATCTTGTACATTTCATATCCGATGATGACTTCCTGCATCAGCAACGCCATGTTGAAAAAGAAACTGGCTCCGACCAGGAACCGGAATCCTGCATATCGGAAAGCAAGGAATTGTTTTGGATTTTTTTTGGACATTTAAAATAGAAAAAATGGCATTTGAATTGAGGCGAAAGGTAGGAAGATTTAAGATGGGTGGAGTATTCGCAATACCTGGATTCATGGTAATTCGTATTCCTCCAGTTTGGCAAGTTCGTATGGGACTTCAGCATTGATTCCCAATAACCTATAATTTAATTCACCTTCTTGATCGACTTCGATAATTATAATATTATCCTGTTCGCCACCCCCCATTCCGCTACCGATCAATGTGATGTTATCATTTTTATAATACATATACGGTGAAACATTTTTAGTAGCGCCCATATCGCCTGCAAATATGACAACATTATTGGTCAGCGAATCGAGAATCGGATTTATCTCCGACCAATAATTGGTGCTTCCGGGATATTGCGGCCGATAATTTATTTCTACATTTCCAAATTCATTTTCTGGTGTCCACCAAATTAATTCATGACTAAAAATAAAAATATTATTAACGGTTAAATAATTGTTGTCAATGGTTTCGATTAAAAATTGTTTTTGTGCACCTTCAATATTCCAATTGGTTGGTGATAAAATAATAAAAAGGTCATTTTCTTTTTTAAAGGAATAATAATAGTCATAATTATTTTCAAATAAAGGACCTCTGTCGTGATTGCCTGCAGCTATATGGATTGGCACTGAAAAATTGTCAATATCCAATTCCGCTGCATCCCAATACTCTTGGGTGGAATAGGGTACTATATCCCCGGTTAATATTCCTAAATTTAATGTTGGGTAATTATTTAAAAATGAAATATGATTTACAAATGGCGGGTGTAATCCATATTGGATATTCAGCGGGTTTCCGTAAGTATGGCCCGCCACAAAAAAAGAATAGATTGGAATAAATTCTTCGTTTGGAGGAGTCTCGACATTCGGTGAAGTTAATTCTTCTTTTTCGCATGAAACGAAAGCCAGGATTAAAAAATAAAATAGGAAAACCTGAATAGTGTTTTTTTTCATGGCTGCTTGATTTTTGTGTCCGTTGGCATTGCCTGTCTTGCTTAGAGTCTTTGTACTCCAGAAAAAATAGTCCTCCAAAAGTAGCATATTGTTGTCCATAGTTGCACGTACGCACTGATGGGGAACCTGCAATCGCTATAGGATGGTTGTCCCAAGCCTTAGAGAAACGTGAGTTCTGGAGCAATCTCATTGTCCCGTTAGGGACGGAACATGGGTAGCCAAGCATTTGCAGGGGTTTTCACCGTGCCGTAGGTACGCAAGGTGGAAAATGTTACGTACCTACGGCACGAAAAATACCGTTGGTTTGGCATTGCTACCCATGTTCCGTC
>JAJCYI010000144.1 GCA_029263015.1 Saprospiraceae bacterium
GGATTATGAAGGCGGCAATTTAGGCCACCGCCCCGGGGCCAAGGGCGGGTATTTTCCGGTGCCGCCGGTTGACGGCGCCCAGGACATGCGTTCGGAAATGCTGAGCGTGATGAACGAGATGGGGATTGAGCCGGAAAAACATCACCATGAAGTCGCGCCCTCGCAACATGAATTGGGGATGCGGTTTTCATCGCTGACGACCATGGCCGACCGGATGCAGATTTACAAATATATCGTCCATCAGGTCGCCGCCGGCTACGGCAATACCGCAACCTTCATGCCCAAGCCGATTTATGGCGATAATGGTTCGGGCATGCATGTTCACCAGTCGATCTGGAAAGACGGACAGCCGCTTTTCGCCGGCGACCGTTATGCCGACCTGTCTGAGACTTGCCTCCACTATATTGGCGGCGTCATCAAACACGCCAGAGCCATCAACGCCTTCGCCAATGCGACGACCAACAGCTATAAACGCCTGGTGCCGGGCTTTGAGGCGCCGGTGCTGCTCGCGTATTCCGCGCGCAACCGCTCGGCCTCAGTGCGTATTCCGTGGGTCTCGTCGCCGAAAGGAAAACGTATCGAGACGCGCTTCCCCGACGCGGCTGGCAATCCCTACCTCACCTTCTCAGCACTCTTGATGGCGGGGCTTGACGGGATTGAAAACAAAATCCATCCCGGCGATCCCATGGACAAGGATCTCTACGATCTGCCGCCGGAAGAACTCAAAGACATCCCAACCGTGTGCGCATCTTTGCGCGATGCGCTCACCTGCCTCAATGCGGACCGCGAGTTCCTGAAAAAAGGCAATGTCTTTAACGACGATCAGATCGACGCTTATATCGAGCTGAAGTCGGAAGAAGTCTTGCGGTTTGAATCAACGCCGCACCCGGTTGAGTTCGACATGTATTATTCGGCATAACGAGCCGTCACAGGCTAATAAAAAGGCCGGGCCTGCACCCGGCCTTTTTTAATTCGTTATAATAGTTTCCAGTTGTGCTAGCGCCAAGATGCTCTCATGCGCTAGCGATTCTCCCATGCCCAATAGTGTGCATAACGAGGCGGCGATAAAACCGACTGCGGCAATCATGTACGCCCGCGATTGCCCCCCGCCTATCGCCCGCACCGCCGATCCATCCAAAGGCTTACCCACCGCAGCTGCAAATTTTTCATGATAGAGCGGGTGCTCTGTCTGCATCAGCCGGTCCCACCAGGTAAAATACAGCCCATAGTTCCAGCCGGCCTGCGCGTGGTGCAAGTCGTGGTGGGTGACGCTGGTTATCCAGTCCAACACTGGCCGGCCATTGCGCCAGCTTGGAAACAGCTCGTAGCCGCAATGGCCAATGGCGTTGCGCAACATCATATGCACCAGAAAAATAAAGATCGCCGGTCCCGACGAGGCGATCAGCGTTACGGCAAGCGGCATGTAGATCGCATTGATAAACGCCTCGCCGATATCGAAGGAATAGGCCGTCCATGGGCTCGGATTATATGATTTGTGGTGCAGACGATGAAAGCGCCGGAACAATCTCAGGCGATGGATCAGCCGGTGGGTCCAGTAGAACCAGGCGTCGTGCAGAACGATCAACGCCGCGACGTTGAAAAAGAAATACCCCCAACCGCGCGCGCCAAGCCCGGCGTCAATGCTGATATATCCGGCCTGGACCGCCAGCACCGTGCAGGAGCCGACAAAGGCGAAGATCGCCACTGTGCGTATTGAGGCCCAAAATTCGCGGGTCATCTGCGCGCCATCGGGACTATTGCTGCGTATTTTCCGCCCCGCAAGCGCCTTTGCGAGCAGCATATTCACTGCGAGATAAACACCGCCGGCGCCAACAAGATAGCGTAAAAGGTCGCCCGGGAAGATGGCGAGATAGGTCATGCTGAATGACTGGGCGATATTGGTGAGAATCGATAACGTGTATTCCATTGGGGGGGGTCTCCTTGCTGAACCCGCAGCCAATGGACAGATTTGCGCGCTGGAATTCTCTGCAAAGCTGAAAGTCTTTGCGCTATTTCGAAAATGACGAGAGGTTTTCAGAATTACTCAGCCGCTTCGAGCATGTCTCTGCGAAATTCCGTCGGGGTTTTTCCGGTAGCGTTTTTGAATGCGCGGTTGAACGGCGCGATGGAGCCATAGCCAAGATCGAGCGCGATCTGCAGCACTTGCTTGCGGGCATTGGCCGGGTCGCTAAGCAGGCGCTTGGCGTCGTCAATCCGGCGCGCATTCAAAAACGCCGAGAAATTTCTAAATCCGAGGCCGCCATTGATCAGTTTTCTGAGCTGGTGTTCGCGAACGCCAACCTTTTCAGCCAGCCCGGCGACCGTGAGGCCCTCCTGGCGGTAGACCCCGTCATCCATTAACGCCGTCAAATGCTCAAACGCCGGCCGGTCTGCAGCGTTGAGTAATGCCGCAGCCTCTGGCGCGGTGGTGCTCGCCAGCGGTTTGGCTTCGGCAAACAAGGCGTCGCGCGATGTCAGCATCCACGCACCAAAAACCATGTTCATCGTGAAGATCGCCGCTGCGTGAAAAATATGCAGGAGATGCGGAATAGCGTAGAGGCTAGAAAGCACATCCGCGGCCGCAATGCCGAGCCCGAACACGGCGAGAATGACAGCGATCACAAAACGAAACCGCCGCCGCGGATCGACCAGATCATCGCCTGCATTGACGATGGCGATGCGAAACACATCAGCGAAGAAAAACGCGTTCAGGCCGAGATGAATATAAAGCAGCGTTGACGAAACAAGGCCGTCCGCGATCAACGCACGCAAAGCAAACAGGGCCGGCAACACGATGATGGGGGCGATCCGCCACCATCGCCAGCGGAAATTGTCATCAAACAACGCCGCCGCGAACCACCAGAAAAACACTGTCGCGGCGATAGCGACGATGATGCCCACACCCAAAAACGGGCCGAACAGCGGCGCCAACGCGCCGCCTGAGATCAACACATAAACGCCCACTGAAAACGTAAACAATGCGCCGAGCATTTTTACGCGTGAGCGCGCTTGCCCGCTAACGAGCACCAGCGCTAATAGAAACGAAATACCGGCCGCGCCGCCGCGCAACGCGGTCTCGAGAATGTCGCCTTGATCAAACATCGGAGCAAAAGCTGGCGTGCGCCATTGATCGTGTCAATGGCCGGGATGGGCTCAGCGTTTGAGCGCCTTTGCC
>JAJCYI010000145.1 GCA_029263015.1 Saprospiraceae bacterium
AGGCATGGAAACAAGGATTTTTTTGTCAGACGAGGCATTTTTTGAAGGAATAGCCGAAGCTATTGCTGAAAAAAATAACGAAGTATGACGGAAAAAGACTGTTTAGCTGACTTATAGTTATTTAGGAAAGATGTCTAATAATATTTTCGCAGCCCTGGGGTCAGTAAATAATAACTCACCATTTTAAATTTCAGCCATGAAAACAACGCGTATATTATTCACCACTATATTTTTCTACACTAGTATCCTTGCCGTATCTGCTTGCGATTGTATTCTTTATACTTTTTGCGAATGGCTGTCTGGTGCTTCTAAAGTTGTAGAAGTAGAAGTATTGAATAAATATCAAGATAGTAATAATTCTTATCGTTATATTGACATTAAAATAAACGAATTGCTTTTTGGATTTGACAACCTTCCCGGTGACACCTTAACCATTGTGGACTATCAAACTTCTTGTGACGTATTTATCCATTCACTTTTCAATGTAGGCGATTTGATCGTATTATCCTTCGACGAATTAGAAACTACAGGTCAGTCTAATTTCCCAGCATTACATTTACATTATTGCAGAACAGGGTATTTATTCATTAATGGGGAATCCCTAATTGGAGATATAGTTCCACCCGGGCCATGGATGCCCATTTTTTTAGATACAATTAATTATCAAGTATTCAAGAATGATGTGGCCAACACCTGTTCAACCCTTCTAAACCCGACTCCCGTAGATGAACAAAATGATTCGCATAATGAATTAATTCAAATTGTACCTAATCCTACAGATGGGTCAACTTATGTAAATTGTCTTATTGAAGGTGATTTTGAATATGAATTATTCAACGCCTCTGGTCAAATTATTGGCAAAGGAAAGTTGTCAAATAAAAGTCGTTCTGAAATAGAGTTGTCAAAGTTTCCCGCAGGATTGTATTTTATTAGAATCCGGAACAATGAATACTTTGTGTGTGAAAGAATTGTCAAATATTGAATTCAAAAAAAGTAAACCAAAAAGGCTTTTTGGTTTGCAGGTTCATGATTCGCTACATTGGCACCCTCAAACCATCCACCCACAAAAGTCCTCCACAACTAAAAGCGTCTCCCCCATAAAATGCTTCCGCTCGTCCAGCCGTTCCTGATGAACGACTAATATCTCCTCGTCCTTTTTAATAAAATTAAAAATGGTTCGCATCACCTTAAAATAGCGGCCAATGTCATTCACTTTTGGTACGTCCAAGCTGCCGAGTTTGTGCATGAGTTTTTTAAAACTCTCAAAATGATAAGGCGTGTATAAGTCGGGGTAGCGGAAGGCCAGGTAAAAAGAAATGATTTCGTAATTGTCATCGTGAAAGTGGCGGTTCTCGATAGATAGTGGATTTTTGGCCTTGTACTCCCGCAGCATTTCACCACAGTAAAAAACAAAGCGGTCGATCCTGTTTTCAATGTCCTTGTTTTCATTAAAAAGGTCCTGAAAAGCAAACCGGACATAATCGCTGTTGAGGTCGATAAACTTTAGCATCATCTCCTTTGGTGCATAGTTCTCCCTTTTCCAAAGCCGGCGGGTATGTGAATTTTGCAAGCTCTGGTCGAACATGCTGCCAAAGTCTGTCGTATCTATGTCCCAGTTCTCCTGGAAGGTCTTGAGCGATTCCCATTTCCAATAAGGATTGTGCCTGGGGTTGGATTTCAGGAAGGCTTTATATTCGCCGATGGCGTTGTTGAGCTTTTGCAGGTTCATGTTAAGTGATAAAAGTCAGCAAATTACTTGGGGGCGAATGTACATATTTGTGGATTAGTCCGTTTAGGCAACGCTGTCACCCTATAGCAACGTATTGGGAATAGAAATTAAAGAAGGTGCTGGTTTTAGAGGTTGTTAGGAATTTAGGTTTCGAGTGAAAAATTGACAATTTTTTGATGAGACGAGGCAAAAAAATGGGGGCATAGTGGCTCTATTTGACCAAATTTTTAATACAGCCTGCCTGCCGACAGGCAGGTATCATCAAAAAAGTGGCGGTTTTTCGCCGGAAGCTAAATTCCTAACAACCTTTTAACGATTGATCTTTCCGTCTGCCGTCAACCGTCCGCCGTCAACCAATCAGTATTTATGAAAATTGTCCAGATAACAGATATGCACATTGCTGCCGAAGGGGAAAATACTTTCGGTGTGGATGTACGCCAAAATTTTCAAAAAATAATAAATACGATCCGTTCGCTTTCGCCCGACCTAGTCGTACTCTCCGGGGATATTTGTTTCGATGTTGGGGAAGAACCTGTTTACCATTGGGTCCGCTCCCACCTTGATTTTTTAAAAATCCCCTACACCGCCATCGGTGGCAACCACGACGACCCGGTCATGTTGGCCAAAGCTTTCCATATCGACCACCAACTTCAAGGAAAAGAACTTTATTATAAGCGCCAGCTCAATGGGCAAACTGTTTTGTTTTTGGAAACATCGTATGGCGTGGTTTCTGAAAACCAACTGACATGGTTGAAAAACGAACTGGCACATCTTGATAGCGACACGGTCATTTTCATGCACCACCCGCCCGTAATATGTGGTGTGCCATTTATGGACAACAACCATGCATTGCGGAACATGGATAAAGTTCAAGAAGTTCTTTTTAACTTCCCGCATCATTTGACCATTTTTTGCGGGCATTACCATGTCGAAAAAACCATCTGCCTCCACAATTTGACCGTTCACATTACCCCTTCTACCTATTTTCAAATTGACTGGCATTTGGAAGGTTTTAAGATTGACCATTACCGCATCGGCTGCCGTGAAATCAACCTCCGAAAAGATGGTGCGGTAGAAAGTACCGTAATTTATCAGGAAGGAAATTTAATAGCTTCTGGTTCATAGTTTTTGGTTCAGGGTTCTTGGTTTTTAGTCCCTGGCTGCCCAAAACCCCGAACCAAAAACTATGAACCAAATCAATCATGCTAATTACATCCAAACTGCCCAACGTCGGCACGACTATTTTTTCTGTCATGTCTGCGCTCGCCAATGAGCATAAGGCCATCAACCTTTCACAGGGCTTCCCCAATTTTGATTGTTCCGACAAACTAAAGACCCTGGTTGAAAAATATATCCGAAAAGGCTACAACCAATATGCTCCCATGCCCGGGATACCTGCATTGCGCCACCGTTTGGTTGAAAAAATCGAAAAATTATACGGCGTCACGATCGACCCTGATCTGGAAATAACAATTACGGCTGGCGCCACTCAAGCCTTGTATTGTGCCATTTCTGCTTTTGTGAAACCCGATGACGAGGTCATTTTGATCGAGCCGGCTTACGATTGCTATCGGCCAGCAATAGAAATAAATGGGGGCATCCCCGTCACCTATCAAATGGAAGCGCCCAATTACCAGGTGGACTGGAAAATGCTCGAACGCTTAATCACTTGGCGGACCCGGATGATCGTGGTCAACACGCCACATAATCCAACTGGGAAAACTTTCAAGGAAAATGATTGGGAAAGATTACGCGCCATCGCTGAAGACCGAGACATACTTGTGTTATGCGATGAAGCGTATGAGCACATCGTTTTCGATAAGGAAAAACACAGAAGCTTGATCCAGTTTCCTGAAATATTCAGCCGGGGCTTGTCTGTTTTTTCACTTGGGAAAACATTGCATGCGACTGGTTGGAAAATAGGGGCCATTGTCGCACCGCCAAAATTGAGCAAGGAATTTAGGAAGGTACATCAGTTCTGCAACTTTTCAATCAACACACCTTTCCAGTATGCCATCGCCGATTTCCTTGAAGATCCAGAAGAATATTTGCACTTAAATGAATTTTTTCAAAAAAAGCGGGATTTTCTTTTATCGGCCATGAATGGGTCGAGGTTTAAACCCATCCACAGCGAAGGCACTTATTTTCAATTGTTCGATTATTCTGAAATAAGCGATGAGCCGGACACAGAATTTGCCAAACGCATGACCACCGAGTTTGGGGTAGCTTCCATCCCTGTTTCTGTTTTTAATTCAAATAAAAAAGACGATAAAATAATCCGCTTGTGTTTTGCAAAAACAGAAGAGACTTTGGCAAAGGCGGGAGAATTGTTGCGGAAGGTTTGAATAAACGCTATTTCTGAAAAATTACTTTTCTCGTTATTTCCAGATTATTATTTAATTTAATTTTCAAAAAATAAATTCCGCTAATTAGGTTAGGTGTATTTATTTTGTTTTTATTTAAATAATTGTTTTTGAAAATTACTTTCCCATCCACATCATATAGATCCACCATTTTAATTTCATTATTTTTTGTTGAAATATATAATTCTCCATTAAAAGGGTTGGGTGAAATATTTAAATCAATATTGATGAAATTATTTTTGAAAACAGAAGTAGCTGTACCATTATAAGCACCTGGAGTTGCAACCGCTGATTGAAAAGGCCCAGTGCCATTGGGGATTCTTGCCGATGCAACATCCGTCATTTGTTCTCCAAAATCAAATCCATCAATCAAAGCAAAGTTATTGGCTGCATCATCGAAAAGACCAATAAATTCTCCTCCTGCACTCAGCTTGAAATTAGCGTGGAATTCACCCTGGTCATCATCGCTATCTGCCCAAAGAATTAAATATTCACCTGGCTGAATCCAAAGGTCTGGCAAGAGCCATTTGTCTGGTATGCTTTCATTATCGGAGAGAAAATAATTCCCTAAATAAATTGGGACATCGCTTAAGCTGAACAACTCCACCCAATCGTCGAATTCTCCCGCGTTATCAGCTATAGTTGTGTCGTTGCTTGCCATGAATTCGTTTACGACCAATGGAACGGAAGAATTTCCAATCAATATTTCATTAAACCCACAGATAGGTTGCCGACTGATCAAGTTACTATTGTCTGTTGACTGCACAAAATATTCAAAAGTCGCTGGGCTACCAATAGCATTAATGATTATGCCATAAATACCATCGCTGGCCAAGTTGTCAGCATGTTGCCCATCATCGTGCATTGTTTCACATATTAGGGGTTGGCCATTTATTTGATAACATATTTCCGCACTGACAATTGCAACGTCATCTTCTATTTTGGCGGCAATGGAAATATCCTGAAAAATATTTGGCTGGTTGTTGTTAATACTGCTTATTATAGGGGCAATGTTGTTCAAGGCCAACTGTTGAACAGCCGAATTATTTCTTTCCGTAATAAATTCCTTTAAACCTATTGGCGTGTGAAAATAACCTAGTGCCATTTCATAGGAGTCATTAAATTGCTGAAAATCAAAACCATAATCCAGTGGATATAGAAAATCGCTTTCCACATAGGGGGATATTGATGATTTAATATTTTCTATTTTAGGGAACAAAATACCAGTATCGTAAATGTTTTCCAAAAATTGATTCATATAAAACGAATACCGGTCACGATATTCGGGCACCTCCAATATGCGTTCATATATCGGACGATATTCATCGTCGGCATCCCATTCATAAATATTCCGATTGGCCCAATCAATGCCGAACCAGTCTATCCCAAAAGTATTGTCAAGATCGAACGGGATATATTCAAATTTACCACTTGCTAAGTTATGATAGAGATAAAAATTATTTTTATTAAATATTGGCCCGTCCCAATTCCCACTCAAAATATCAAAGGCGATCACTTTTAAATAGGTGTCCACATTAAACACCTTTTCCAACTCGCACGCTAACTCATTGATTGGTGTATTATTTAAAACATCAATAAAATGAGCAATATCGGAATAATCATCCATAGCAACATTTGTCCTCAGATCATAAGTGCGCCGACCAAAAGGAGCTTCTTTATATAAGTCAGGATCGTCGCCTTTATAATTCAAATCTGCAGGCCACAGGCACTTGTACAAATTGCCATCATTATTACCATAACGCAATTGTACAAACTCTTCATCAACATGTTCAACGTTCAGAAATACACCAACATATTGATTGTTGACATGCAATCGAACATGGTTGGAACGGGATGCCGGCACATCCATTTCACGCAATAAATCCCAACATATTTTTGACCTTGCAATAGTGGGGTCGTTGTGCTCGCCATTGATGTTGAGTTTTTCGAGGCCATGCCATTTCCTGCCAGGTTCATATGTGTTAAAGGAAATTTTAAAAGATTTTTTTTCAGAGAACCTGGAGGTGTTGCCGCGAAGTCGGAAACCTATGTTTTCCAGAGTGTCCATTATCTCACCATTGTCAAAAATAAAAGTAGCATGCCAATGGTAATTACTTTCCTCATTTCCTGACGCCAGCATTACATCCAACGAGTCGGCCGGAATTAAAATATTTATTTTAGGAACAACATTATCACGGAATACTTGACCCGGATCAGGAAATAAATTTTGCGAAAAAATATTGATGGAAATAAAAAATAAAATAAAAGGAAATAAAAAATGATGCTTTTTCATTGTTGTTATATTTCTGCAAAAATCAATCGTTCAATAATGATTCGTACATTTTTTTTGTCTTTATTATTGTTGTCTTTATATTGAAATTTTCTGCAATTTGTTTTTTCGCATTCTCCCCTAATGTTTTACACAAAACCCTGTCATGGTATAATTTTAAAATTGCTCCTGCAATGGCTTTAGGGTTTTTAGGCGGAACGACTATGCCAGACTCATTATTTATGAGCAATCCTTTGTTACCTGCAATATCAGTAATTACAGGCGTCGTTCCCAATGCCATGGCCTCGATTACTGCTTTTGTCGTCGCCTCTCCTTTAATGGAAGATAATACAAAAACGTCGGCTGATTTTACAATACTCAATACATCGGTTCTATATCCGAGAAAATGTATTCTGTTTTTGTTTGGGTTATCTTTTATTAATTCTATATTTTTTTTATTGCCCAAATTTTTTCCAACCAGAATTAAACAAATCGGCAAATCAGATGGGATGTATTTCATGGAATCCAATAAATAAGGAGTCCCTTTCATCGATCGATTATTAGCCACATTAATAACCCAAAAAGAATTAGGAGGAACATCAATTAATTTATTTTTATTTGTTGCAGTTATTTTTTTATACCAACTCAAATCATGCCCTTTGTTTATTGTTATTGGTTTATCTATATTGAAAAATAATTGTTTTTGAATATATTTTTCAATTGACTTGGCAATGCACCAAATTTTATCCACCCGTGGGTGTAAGTATTTAAAATATGCAGTCGGATCGTACCAGTGAACATTACCAGTATACCCACGGTATAAAACTATTTTAACGGGCAACCTTTTTGCGGCCTGAATTCCATTGATAATTGCCTTGGTATTAAAAAGGTGTACAATATCGTGTTTGCCATTTATTAATTCTTCCCGAATTCTTCTTATCTCTTTCCGGTCTAATTTTTTTTCAGGGTGAAAGTCAATTACTTTTATCCCAGCGGCCCTGAATTTTTCAACATACTCAGCATCTCCATAAGTCATGATTTCCACTTCCACACCTGCCTTTTTTAAACCAATAAACAATTCTGCCTCCGGCCTGACGGAGACTGTTTCCCGATAATTGCTAATTACTAATACCTTCATGAATAAAATTTACAAGACATGTATTTTGCTGTACCTTAGTGATTATTGGTTCCGTCTTTCAAAGTAAAACACGATGGAGAACCTGATAATAAAAATTAAGACCTACCCAATTATTAATATTTTCACAGTCTCGTTGAGGTTTTTAATCGGCGGGGCATTTTTGTTTGCGAGCTTGCCAAAAATATTTGGTGAACGATTTACTCAAATCTCGACCGATGATCCTGTGGGCGCATTTTTCGAGTGTATCTTCTCCCTACCCCTTTATTGGAATTTTTTGGGCTGGTCACAAGCTATCGCTGGATTGCTTTTGATTACCCAACGGTTTGCCTTGGTAGGGGCAATGGCTTTTTTCGGAATCATCCTAAATATATATTTCATTACCTTATCATTGGAAATGCGGGGCACGCCATACGTTGTCTTTATGATGTTGCTTGCCACCACTTGGCTTTTGTTTTGGGATTTTGACAAATGGAAATACATCTTCTTGCCATCCTCCACGACAGTTGGTTCAAAAGTAAACACTCTTTCCCACTCCAATATTCACTTATGGATATTTGGCAGCCTGGGTTTATTATTATTGGCGACCGGTTTGGCCCTCCTGGTTGCTTTAAAAAATTTACCTGTTTGGTTTGCTGTAAGCGCAATCGAAGTAATCGCTGCCTGCGGACTGTCTATTTATTTTCATAAAAAAGGAAAAAAACTGAGGATTTGAATGGTGATCGCAGTCTAATTCTTCCAGTATCTTTGCCCGTCTAATTCATCATTTATCACTCAAAATTCAACAATGAGAATCTTACTCCTCGGTAGTGGCGGCAGGGAGCACACGTTTGCTTGGAAGATAAAACAAAGCCCTCTTTGCAATAAACTCTACATTGCCCCCGGCAATGCAGGTACAGCAAAATTGGGTGAAAATATTTCCCTCGACATAATGGACAATGCTGCCGTCCATGATTTCGTAGTTAAAAACATGGTTGACATGGTCGTGGTAGGCCCTGAAGCACCACTTGTCAATGGCATTTGGAATTATCTTCGAAAAATGCGCAGTACTTCTCATGTCAATGTAATTGGGCCTTCTATGCAAGGAGCGAGACTGGAAGGGAGCAAGTCTTACGCAAAAAAATTCATGCTGGAATATGGCATCCCAACCGCAGGCTACCGAGAGTACCATGCAGCTAAGGCGCAGGCCGCCATCAATTTTGTACGCAAAAAAGCCGTACCCCCAATCGTATTGAAGGCAGACGGTTTGGCAGCAGGCAAAGGCGTTGTTATTAGCCCGACCAAAGAAGAAGCAGAGAGAGAGATACTTTCAATGCTGGATGGGAAATTTGGCGAAGCCAGCCGTAAAGTTCTCATTGAAGAATTCCTTTCCGGCATCGAGTTCAGCGTGTTCGTATTGACCGATGGCAAGTCATACCAAATATTGCCAGTTGCTAAAGACTATAAACGGGTTGGAAAAGGTGATACCGGCCCTAACACAGGAGGCATGGGCGCCGTTTCCCCACCTCCTTTTGTGGATAAGAAAATGATGCAGAAAGTGGAGGAGCGTATAGTCAAACCAACCATTCGGGGGCTTCAAGGTCGGGGCATCCACTACCAAGGCTTCATCTTTATAGGACTGATAAGTGTCGAAAACGAACCTTTTGTCATCGAATACAACTGCCGGATGGGCGACCCCGAAACAGAAGTTGTTCTACCGAGGTTAAAAAATGACCTTGTAGAAATGTTTGCCGCGATTCAAGAAGGGCGTTTGGATGAAATAAAAATAGAAGAAGACGAACGAGCCGTGGCCACTGTGGTGCTAACTTCTGGCGGCTATCCTGGTAATTATGAAAAAGGGAAAGTGATTTCTAATTTAGAGAAAGCGCAAGGGAGTATCGTTTTTCATGCTGGTACTAAAACAAATGGCGATAAAATTTTGACCAACGGAGGGCGCGTCGTGGCCATTACTTCTTTTGGAGACACCTTTCAAGATGCTCTGAAAATTTCAAACAAAAATGCGGAAGTGATCGGTTTTGAGGGAAAGAGCTGGCGGAAGGATATTGGGTTTGATTTGTAATAATCAGGTGTTAAAATATTCCATTTTTCTGATTTTGCTTTATGCAAACAGCAGAATTAGCGATATTTTGCTGTTTGCATAAAGCAAAATTGACTCCTTTCCCCATTTTTTCTGAAACAGCATTCCGAACACATCCACAACCTACCAGCAGTTTGCCATATCGAAATCCCAGCCCTGCCGCGTATCTTCCACTACCTCTGTTTCAGTCCCTTTCAGGACAATGCGTGCAGTTTCCCAATTCTACTTTTGCACTTGAACCATTCGACGTACACCAACCATGATATTGATTATTCTTTTCATAGCCGCCTGTTTCCTTGCTTACAGCAATGGGGCAAATGATAATTTCAAAGGGGTTGCCACCTTATTTGGCAGTGGGACCACCAATTACAAAGGGGCAATAACCTGGGCGACCGCAACAACTTTGGCTGGGTCTGTTGCTGCTATTTTCCTTGCAAGCAGTCTTGTCAAAAACTTTTCGGGTAAAGGCCTGGTGCCCGACGCATTGATCCAAGCGCCGGAATTTGCCATCTCCATTGCTTTGGGCGCAGCCATAACGGTCTTTTTGGCAACCAAAATAGGCATGCCGGTTTCCACGACCCACAGTTTGGTCGGAGCCTTGTTCGGGAGCGGGGTGATTGCCGTTGGCACGGCATTCAATTTCGCAAAGCTCGGCGCCACGTTTTTGATGCCCCTCATCGTCAGCCCGCTCATGGCGGCCATTGTCAGCTTGGCAGTTTACCTTGTTTTCAAAAAATTGCGGACAGTTACTGGCGTAACAAAACAGACCTGTGTCTGTGTCGGGAATGAGTACAAACCGATTACAGAAGCAATAGGCACAAACGGGTTTGTTGCGGTAGCGACAGGGACCCAAACGGCCGTTGCAGTATCGGGTGAACAAGATTGCGTTGAGCGGTACCAAGGTAAATTTATCGGGATCAATGCACAAAAAATGTTGGATGGCGCCCATTACTTGAGTGCAGGCGTTGTAAGTTTTGCAAGAGGGCTGAACGACACCCCAAAGATTGTTGGGCTATTGATAGTTATCAACGCACTCGATGTTAAGTGGGGAATGCTTGCCGTCGCTGGGGCAATGGCAATTGGTGGCTTGTTGAATGCCAAAAAAGTAGGGGAAATGGTCAGTAAAAAAATTACCCCGATGAACAGCGGCCAGGGGTTCACGGCAAATCTGGTAACTGGGCTTTTGGTCACTACTGCAAGCTTGCACGGAATGCCCGTTTCAACAACACATGTATCTGTCGGGTCTATTTTCGGAATAGGGACAGCAACAAAAAAGGCCGACACAAAAGTGGTGCGGAACATCCTCTTGTCCTGGCTTTTGACCTTGCCGGTTGCTGCGTTTTGCAGCGCTGTTGCATATTGGGTATTTTCTTCCGTTTTATAGCCCGTAACCGGTAAACCTTACTCCTCAATAATCACCACATCTCGGACAACACTCACCCCCGTAAAAATGCCTATCGCATCCCCTTCCAAATTAGAGTTGATGGCAGCAGGCTGCCCGAACGGGTTGCCGTTCGCGTCAATAGCGAAAAAGATGCTTTCCAAAAAGTCATAATATTCCCGGTCGATGTGGAAAATGCTATTGATTACTGTGTCTCCAACAGTAAAATCAAAGCCAGTTCCAAACACAACGATGTCATCGTCGACAAAATCATCATTGATGGTAAAGTCCAGTTCAGGAATGGTATCAAGTGAACCGACGTGCAGCATTCGGCGGTAGTAATTATCTTCATTGGGGTTTTCAGATAAATAAGTCAGTACACGGGCGAGCGTATCCACTTCACTGTTGAATTCCACGACTATGCTGTCGATGGGGACAATTGGCAGGATGCGGGTTTTGGCAAAAATTTCCCGCCCGTCTTTGGTCGTAATGTTGAGGGTAAAGTCATTTTCCAGGTCGTCGGGCACCAGCGTTGAGTTGAAATAATTGAAGAGTTTGCCTGTTTCAAAATTGAAATAAAGTTGGTTTTTAAGTTCATAAACCTGCCCTTTGTGCCGTATGGACACTTCGGCACTGTCCTCCAAGATGTTTTCAATAAATTCAAAACCGTCCGTTGGAATAGCATCAAAATAGGCAGCACTTTTAGTCAACACCAGAGAAAATGGTTCACCTGGTTCCAGGTAGCACTCCACCACAATTTGACTTTCATATAAAGGAAGTTCAAGGTCAATCTCTTTTTCCAAGCCACCACAGGAAAACAAGAAAGTAAGGAATGTGCCGATGTATAGATAAATTAATTTATTCATTATGAATCAAGTAAAAAGTAAAAAGTAAAAACGGCGGCATTTCTTAACCGCTCCAGCCATTTATTTTAAAATTTAAAATTCCAAGTCACCGCACCGAGGATCGGAAACAAGGAAACCTGTTTAGCAGCAATCCTGATCGGCACTTCGACCAGTTCGCCAGCGCTGTTCATGCCTGTTTCATATTCTGGTTCGAGGAATAAGAAAAAAGCATTGCGCCGATTGGTCAGGTTGTACACACTGAACGTGAGGTCGCTCTCTCCCCATTTTGGGAAAAACTTGTAAACAAGACCCAAATCCGATCGGAAAAAATAGGGTAAGCGGACGTTGTTGCGGTCTCCATAAACAGGAGTAACTGCTGAAAACTCCCCGCCATAGGCATCTTGGAAGGCGAACCTCCCTTCTGCCAACCATGCCCGATCCCCACTTCCGTAAATGACCGTGCTAGAAACAGTCCACCGTCTGCTAAGTTCGTACATAAGCACCAATGAGAAATCATGGCGGCGATCGTATCGAGGCAAAAAAGTTGTCTCAGTACTGAAGTTTCTGGTGTCATCCACTTCTTTAAAATTTTCCAATCGGGTCAGCGCCAGCGTGTAGCCGAACCATCCTTTTAGCTGGCCTTCTTGTTTTTCAATACCTAATTCCAGCCCATATCCATAACCCTCGCCAATTGCAAACTCCCCCTCGATATTTTTATTGGCAAATAGTTGTGCGCCATCAACAAATGCAACCTTGCGGTCAATCCATTTATAATAATATTCGTTGGTCAACAAATACCTATCACCTATTAAATACTCCAGACCAATCGCCACTTGGTCTGACCGTTGTGGTTTGATCCGTTTGGTGGTCGGGAACCAAATGTCTGTCGGCAGGGTAATGCCGTCGGTGGCAATCAAATGGAGGTATTGGAACATGCGGGCATAGCTGCCTTTGAATGAAAGGTCAGGTGTCACATTATAAAGTGCGGCGAGGCGAGGCTCGATGCCAAAATCGTAATTCCCATCATTGGCAAAGCCAGACAAACGCAATCCAGCATTGATTTTCCAATGTTTGCCAAAATTCATTTCATCGGAAGCATAAACCCCGAAAGAGGCGCCATTAAAATCGTCGCCACTTGAAAAATTCACCTCCCCATCGTCGCTGCCAGCTTTCAAACGGGCCACACCAAATTTATGCCTGGTTACATTTCCGCCAAATCGCATCGTGTTGTCGTTGTTTAGCGCATAGTAAAAGTCCGTTTTCAGGTTGGCGTCCTGCACATCAGAGCCGATTTCAAAGGAAAAACCTTCCACCCTTGTTTCGATATTGTATTCGTAATCAGAATAGGTAAAAGTAGTATTGGCAAAAAGTTTAGGTGAAAAGACGTGGTTCCATCGGGCAGTCCCCGTGACATTGCCCCAGTAAAAGTCAAAGTCGAAAAAGTCGCCGTCAAAAGCAAAAACATCGCGCCCAAAATACCCACTTAGAAACAGTCGGTCTTTTTCGCCCAAAGTGAAGTTGGTTTTAACGTTGAGGTCATAAAAATAATAATCAGGGATAGGGTTGTAGTCGGGCTTGTCCTTGTTGCGCCTATTGATCTCCCGCGTAAAGATATCCACATAAGTGCGGCGGCCAGAAACAATGAAAGAGGACTTTTCTTTTTGGATCGGTCCTTCCAAAGTCAACCGTGAGGTGATAAGACCAATGCCGCCAGTCCCAGAGAATTTGCGATTGTTCCCTTCTTTCATCCGGACATCAATTACAGAGGAGAGCCGGCCACCGTATTGGGCGGGAAAGCCACCTTTGTATAGTTTCAAATCTTTTATGGCGTCGGTATTAAAGGTGCTGAAAAACCCAAACAAGTGGTTGGAATTATAAACAACGGCCTCGTCCAAGATGATAAGATTCTGGTCGTTGCTGCCGCCACGGACAAACAGCCCGGTGACGCCCTCTGAGCCAGAAGGGATACCTGGTTTCAGCTGGATAGTTTTTAAAATATCTGTTTCGCCGAGCAGGGCGGGGATCACTTTTACTTCTTTGGTGGAAATTTCTTCCACACTCATTTCGGTAGAACGGATTTGCTCTTTGTAAGAATTGGCTTTTATGACCACCTCCTGTAATTGCAGGCCCGTACCCAATTCTATATTTAGTTTTACATCTGCCCTCGGCAAAATTTTTCTCACGGCCCGTTGAAAACCCACATAGCTAAATTCGATGGTTATTGAATCGATTCCTTGAGGCACAGTCATTGAATAAAAGCCGTATTCATTGGAGGTGGCGCCATTTTGGGAGGCTACCTCATAGATCGTGGCACCAATCAGCGTCTCGCCATTTTCGGCATCTATGATGATACCGCTCACATTCACGGAAGAAGTTACCTGCGATGCAAGTATGAATGGTAGTGATAACGCGGGTAGAAAAAGCAGAAGGGTTTTCAATGACATATCGGGTGTTTTAGAGGTTGTTAGGAATTTAGCTTCCGCAAATATTAAACTTGATTTGCGAATTTGGATTGCAGGAAACAAGCAGTTATGTTTTTTACGGACGAAAGACGATTAATAACGATGTCTCCCTCCTCTGCAATCTACAAAAGGAATAGTTTTTTCTACTAAGTATATATAAAGGAGTATTTATGATTTCCACCTCTCAGACTGTGTACCAGAATTGTTCTGCAATTAATTGTACTAATCATAAATTTGTGAAGGAATAAATTTTTATTTTTCCTTTATTCGTGCAGCGTTCCTAAAACCAAGCGTATCCCTTGTTCGGCATTTGGCTAAAATATAAAAACTAGACATGTTTGACTTTTCGTACATCTCTACCAATACAGAAAACCCGACATTCCTGACAATCTTGTTCACAGTGATGTTTGCATTCCTGATGTCAGTAATGATTGCATTTTCTTATGAAAAAACTTCGCGGCAAGTTGCCCGCCCCGACAACTATATCCAGGCCCTCGTTTTGATAGCGATTGTCGCTGCTACCATCATGCAAGCAATCGGGGATAGCTTGGCAAGAGGGTTGGGGATGCTGGGCGCATTGTCAATTATCCGATTTCGCACCACGCTCCGCAACCCAAGGAATATAGTGTTCATGTTCAGTTCCTTGGCAGCTGGGATAGCATGTGGGGTGGGAGGTTATGTAATCGCGTTTGTTGGCACCACAGGACTATGCCTTTCCGCTTTTCTGTTGAAGTTGACGCCTTTTAGCAAAAACCAGAATCTCGTTGGGAGCTTACAGTTAGAGCTGCCAAATGACTCTGAAGATTATGAAAAAGTGCAGCGTATCCTGAAAAATTATTGTCACAAATCTTCATTGGAAAGTTATCGGGTTTTCAACAATAAAGCCAAGGCGAACCAAGTGGAATATCGGTACCAGTTAAAAATGAAAAGGGACATGGACGGTTGGGGCTTGGCCAATGAGCTAAAAGCATTGGAGGAAACAAAGGCCGTCCGTTTACAGTTCAGGGATACCATGGATGTGATATAATAGACATCTTTCCTAAATAAATTTAAGGCATGGAAACAAGGGTATTTTTGTCAGACGAGGCATTTTTTGAAGGAATAGCCGAAGCTATTGCTGAAAAAAATAACGAAGTATGACGGAAAAAGACTGTTTAGCTGACTTATAGTTATTTAGGAAAGATGTCTAATAGGATAATTATGAAAAAAATCAACCTCATATACCTCGTCTTTATTCCGGTTCTTTTGGGGATATTTTATATCAACTGGAACTATGCCCGCCACACGGTCATGTTTTATGGTTTTGCCGAAAACAAAGACACGGAGATCAACCACGACCATCCGGTGCAGGTCAATAAGATTTATGTAATCCAGGGGCAGTTTGTCAATAAAGGAGACCTTTTGCTGGACGTGACTCATTCGAGGTTCGACCTGAAAATGAACGACCTGTCGCACGATATTAAAGCCATGAAGTTGAAAGCGCAAGTTCGGAAGGCCGAAATCCAGGCTGCCATTCGCCAATTGCAAACACAACGCCTCTCCAAAGTGACCGATATTGAGCGTAAGATGCAGCAACTGCAATCAGAAGTTAATTTCAACAAGTCTTTGATGAAAGGGCTAAAGAGCATAGAAGTGAAAGAGGTCAGCGACGGCAAATCTCCCAATGAAGTAAAAATGGAAAGCCTCCGGCAGGAAGTGGAACTGGCAAGAAAATCTTTTGACCTAGAAATAAACCAGTTTGAAAAGGAACTTGCCACCGTCAATGGCCCTCTGGATGTGGAAGTGAGCAAGTTGGAGAGCGAGAAAAATTTTTACGAAGCAGAAGAACAGAAACTCTCCGTCCGAGCGCCCAAAGACGGACTGATCGGCAACATACATTGCCTAGAGGGTGAGAACAAATCTTCTTTTGCGACCCTCATCACATTTTACGAAAGAAACCCAACCCAGGTGAAAGGTTATGTACACGAGAACCTCATTGTACACGTAAATGTCGGCGATACACTGGAAGTTTCCTCCAGCCTGCACCCTGTCCACCGGGGCTACGGGACGGTGGTTGGCTTAGGATCACGAATTGTTGAGATACCTGCTCGCTTGCGGAAGATGCCCGAGGTCAAAACGTATGGGAGGGAAGTCCTGATCCAGATTCCCCCTGACAATCCGTTTTTGCAAAAAGAAAAAGTGGTGTTGAATTTCCTCAATCCCGAAGATGTTCCCTCTACTCCTTTGCTCCCCTTTTTTGAAAACACCAGTTCATCCAAATCTAGCAACCAAGAAACAGCTTTTCAGCGATGAAAAAGAAGAAAGTAAATATGTATGAATGCCAGGCTCAGGCAGGTAATGTTCGTTTCAAAGGAATCGCCAGATTTCTTATGGTTGGGTTAATTGGAGTTGGCTCTTTTTTATTTTCCTTTTCTTCTTTGGCACAAATATCTGTTAGCACCAGTAAATTTCTCTCCGCGGCACTAGAGGAACAAAGCATTTTCTTGCACCAGAAGAAATTGGATTTTTTAAAAAACACAAACCACCAAATGCCCTGGGTCGACGAATTGGAATTCAGGACGGAGACAGATGAAATGAACTTCGACAGACAGGAGTACCTTATGCGGTTTCGTTACAATACCAAGGGCGAGCGGAATGCTCAAAATAAAATGCATTCTTCAAACATTGAATTGGAAGAAGCGGAAAGAATATTGATCCTCGAAGAAACACTCATGGATAAATATTCTTTAGTGCTAAAATACATGGCGCTTTTTCAAGAAATAGAAATTACCAAAGAACAACAAATAGTAGTATTGGATAAAATAATCGTGCTACGTAGAAAAGCTGTTGCTTCCACCGATGATTTTGAAATAAATGACTTATTGAAAGAGGAAGAAAACGCACAGGAATTGGAACAGAAATTATTAGGATTGAAAAATGATTACGACTATTTAAAATCCTTAATTAAAACAAGTTTAAAAATAAATACCGAAATTGAACTGGATGCTTCAAATATAATTTCCATTGATGAATTAAAATCAAAAATCGAACAGCTGCCAAAATCTGTGGCTGCTAATTATAATTTATTCAAGCGTAAATTGAACATCGACCAGAGTGCCTTGGAATACGATTTAGAAAAAACCAAAAACGATTGGAAAATGGACTATGTCCAGTTCAAATACGCTGGAAGAGACAAGTTGAATTTCGGGCAGAAATGGTCGTTTGGTTTGGGGGTGGAAATACCTCTTAAAGATGCGGGGCGATTGGAAAAAAGTGATTATTTATTGGATCGGATGGCGCTTGAAAACAGAATACTCCTCCAGAATGCTTCACTCGCTGAACGATTACAAAAAACCTATCAAGGAATTGAATCCAAAATACAACAGCATGAATTGGTGGAACGTCAATTGGCCGATAGCCAGTTGCTCTATTCTTTCGAAAATTACCCTCAACACCAAGATGCCGACCCATTGGTTTTATTGAACATAAAGTCAAGTCTTTTGAAACGACAATTCAATAAAATGAAAATCGAAAAAGATATTTATTCCTTATATCTTGAAATCATTGAATTAACTGGAAAAGCAGTAGAAATGCCTTTGCGGAATTACTTGTCAAGTAACTGGGAATTGCTTGAGAATTAATCAACTTTCAACTCCTTCCACAGACCTCCATCTGAATAAATAAATACAGCATCTTCGGCAGTATTTTTTAAAGTAATTTCACAACCTTTTGGCACAGGTTTAAAAATATAATTAGCCGTTTCATAACCGCCCGTACCGATGCCATTCCGCCACCACCAACTGCCCCATTCGTGGAACTCCATTTTAATTATATTATTATCAACCGTTGCCGTTAGTCCGTCTGTTAGCGTGTTCATATTGAATTGAGCGACTTGATAAAATTTGCTTTCACTTATTTTATTCGCACCATATTTTAATGTATGTTTTAATGCCAAATCTTGTTGGGAAAAATCTTTGAACATGGGTATCCCTTTGTAATTTTCGGGGAAGGCAAGTACGTATATTTCTGAATTATTTTCCCATCTGAAATCATTTAAAAGTCCATGGACAATTTTTGTACTATTTTCCCAATATCCGTTTATGCGGTTTAAATAAGAAACCGAAATAACAATTAAAATAACGTATAGCCCATACCTGATTCCTTTTTCAAAATGCTGGAACAGTGCAACCAATCCCATAAAAAAAAATAGAGAAGCGAAATAACCATATCGGTCGTTTTCGCCGTGCAATATCCATGCAACAAATAAATTACTGACAGGTGCAAGGGCAATAAAAAACAGTACTCCAGAGAGCCAGAAAGTGCGCCATTTTCTATTTGTTTTTTTAAATAAAAATACCGCCAAAACAAACAAACCCAGCCCGATAGATAAAAAACTATACACCACAATTGAACTGTCTAAAAAAGCAATAAATGATTCTTTTAGCGGGTGACTCCATTCCCGCCAATAAATGAGATATTTTGTAAAATATTTCAAGCAATTGGCAGCGATAATTTTTATTTCAAAATTGAGGTGGACAACCTCACCATAATGCCCGACCCAGGTGCCAAATATTAGTTTATTCAATAAAAAATAAATGCTGGACAATATAAAAAACGGGGAAGCTGCCAAAGGTGTCGGGCGCGTCCGGAAGCGCCCGACACCAGGGCAAGAAGACCACCACAAAAAGATAAAAAACAATAACATTAATTG
>JAJCYI010000146.1 GCA_029263015.1 Saprospiraceae bacterium
TTGCCTGATATAAAAACCGGGTTTCAATTTTTACCGGTTGAACTGCCAAGATTATCTTTTTCCCCGTCAAATCTGGAAAACGGTTTTGCCGGTTTGTCAAACCACTTTTTTGTCCTTTTTCTCTACTGGCACCGAACGGTCCGTGCAGTCGCAGTTGCCAGCTTTTGCTGGCAATTGCCGACTGCACTTTGTTCCGCACAGCCTTCTTTTTTTATTTTTCATTCCCCGAAATCGAAGAACGAATTTTTATCATTTACCGATTTCGCTGGATTGGAAATCGTTTTTGTTATTTTCGATTTTCGTAAGTTGTTTCCCACCCGTCGAGTTCACAATCAAACTTGAATCCTATTTCCCACATTTTTCTTTCCCATTTGTTGATGCTATCTATTTCGAGTTTGATTGGGTAAGTTCTTCCATTTAATTCCCAGATTTCGTTTATCTGATTTAATTCGATTATTTTTTGTTTTGACTCATTTTTCTCAAGGTAATCTATCAAAGAATCAATTTTCGTTCTTTCATCGGTTATAAAATAAAACGAAAAAATCATTTCATCTTTTGTTATTGTTGAGTCGTTTTTTATTCTTTCGAGTGCATCAAAAATTACTGATTGATTGAGCTCGTTTTCATACTTCTCTTTCGTAAAAAATCTTCCTTTATTTTCCATTTCGCAAGCGGTAAAAACTAAAATTCCAATTATCGTTATTTACCAAATCTTCTTCATGTAAATTCTCGAATTCCAATTTATTTTCTTTTTTCTCGGTTGTGCGGAACGTCCAGCGCCGGCGACGTAACCAGCTTTTGCTGGTTATGGACGCTGGAGCATTGTTCGCTACAGTTTTTCTTCTTTTTCTTTAATTTCTATTATTGTAAATTTTATATTTTGTTTAAACCCCTCTAATGATTTCAAGTATTCAGACAATTCATCATAGAGTTGGTCAAGAATGTCTTCGGTTCTTCTTTTGGCTCTATTAATTTCTTTTGTTACTTTTTTCCATTCTGAGAAGCCGCTTTTCGCAGATACGGAAGATTCTCTCATTTCTAAAATTGCTTCAATCAGAGCATCTAATGACCTATCGAGTTTCTCAAGTTCCTCGTAATTTATTTCTCCTTCCCCATATAGAGTATGTAGAATATTGAACGCATTGTGCATGCTTCTTTTTGATGCTCTTTCGAACACACTTATTTCGGTTTCCATTCTCGAAACATAATCAATCATCTCATTTGCGAGAGCATTTGCTATTTTTCTGCTTAATACAAGATTTGGGGTTTGATTCCCTTTTCTAAGATTATTTAGTTGTTTATTCCTCTTAGACATATTGCCCGTCAAAGTCTTGGAATGGGAACCCATATTCTCGATTGATTTTTGAACTTCCTCGTTATTCTCTTGAAAATCGATTAGATAGTCAAGGTAACCAATATCACTTTCATCAAACTCATCTTTTTCATTGGCGGCATTCAGGTTCTCAACTCGGATTTCTGCATTTATACCTTCCTCAATTTGAATATCTATGATTTGATTTTCATTTATTGAAGCTCCTTTTAGAAGGTCTAATGCAGATACTCTAATTTTGCACAACTCTAAATTCGCCTCATAAAAGCTAATTACATTCTGATTTTCACTTTTCCTTAAAAATCTATGTCTTGCTTTAAGCTGAATCACCTCATCCTCTTCTTGGCTTCCGGTTTTAAATATATTTTCAAGCACTTCAAATGCTTCATCTAACTTATCTTCTCCAATCAATTTTTTAATATTTGAAAGTGCTTCGGTTTTATTCATTTCTTTTTTTTTAATTGTAGCGAACGTTTCGTGCAAACGCCGTGCGCCCGTTTAGGGCGGATGGACGTTTTGCACTTTGTTATGTAGCGTATTCTTTTTTTAATCTAAAATAAATTTCACTTTCACCTCGCTTTCCACTTTTATCTTCTCAAATTCAATTGGTAACGCCTTGAATTCTTCTTTGAATTTAACTGGGTAACCTACTTGTATTCCACTTACTCTTCCTTCCGGTAAATTAACAATTTGAGTGTTCATATCTGAAATATATATAGCATTTCCGATTTCCTGATTAATTGACTTCACCATTGAATCCGCGTGTTTTTTAGCTTTTTTAACCGCTTTGGATTTAAGTTCAAGTTTTAGTTCTTCAATCATTGAATACTCTGTTCGCTCTAAGTCCGCATGTGAAATCCCTATTCCTTCCATTTCATAAATTACTTGTCCTGCTTTTTTTGCACTAAAAACCAATAATTCATACGATTTTGCTTTGAAAATGTCTTGCTTCCTTAGAAAGTACTTCTTGAAGTTGCTTGATAGGTCAGATAATTTAAGTTGTTTTTCTAAATCAATTCCAATGGCCTTTAGTTTTTCTCCCATTTTTACCTCTAATTCTTCAACTGTCTGCTTTCCTTTTGTATCACTTTCAGAAATAAGTATTGATAAATATATTCTGTCAGGTGTTACCAAAGTATCGACTTTCGCCGAAGTTTCAAGAAATGGTTGGTCAATAAAATTTTTTGTTTGGCTGTTGGCAAGATTAATAATCAATATCAATCCAACTGTTAGCAATAA
>JAJCYI010000147.1 GCA_029263015.1 Saprospiraceae bacterium
AGGCATGGAAACAAGGATTTTTTTGTCAGACGAGGCATTTTTTGAAGGAATAGCCGAAGCTATTGCTGAAAAAAATAACGAAGTATGACGGAAAAAGACTGTTTAGCTGACTTATAGTTATTTAGGAAAGATGTCTAATAAAAGGTTGTTAGGGAAAGTTGCCGTCATTGGCAATCACAACCTTGGAATGTCTAACATTATTTGAATAGGCCAGAAATGAGAAAAAAAATTCCTACACCCAGAAGGGAAGAAAAGGTGTAGGAGAATTAAACATACTATGAGAAAACTTGCAGCAAAGATAGGTTTGGCAGTTTCAGAAAAAAAGCTACTTTTACGCAGTGGCAGAAACCATGAGGGAACGGTATGATTTCTTTACGGAACGGTACGAATAGATTAATAAGCGGAAAAGATATGTATAAAAATTACATTTATTAGGTATGCATAATTGGAGGCTATAATAAAGGCAGCACTAAACTTACTAACTACACAACTTTTTTTTAGATTCTACACAATCATTTCTTCGCTGTACATTTTTTGAGAAAACATTTCAGGGCTATTAGGTATAAAAAAATCCTGCACCTCAGGAGGGATGTGTGGTGCAGGAAGATTAAACAAACATACTATGAGAAAACTGTCACAAATATATTAAATTATTTTTAAATATTTAATTTACCACAAGGTAAATTATGTGACAGCCAGTACTTAAGACATATAGATTGCATTCATTTTAAAAATCCTGTTCATTTTACCTGGATATCCAAAATTGGCACGAGCACTTCAACCCGGGTTCCAAGTGCTTCTCCGGAAAAGGGGTCAATTAAGTCAATGATCTTTACAATTTCCTCATCATCAACCTTCTTGTTTTGTAAGATTTCCAACCTTTCTTGTGTAATCTTTGTCCCAAGCGAACGATGAGATTTAATATCCTTGTTCTTCTCTTGTAGCTGTCTCGCCTTTTCTCTTCCTACTCCATTGTCTTCAACTACACATAACAAAGTATCCTCATCTTTAAGTTTGAATTCTATCTTTATCAGGCCGTTTGGCTTTGAACGAATTCCATGTTCTATAGAATTTTCAACATATGGTTGAATAATCATCGTTGGGACACCGTAGATGTCTTCTTCAATTTCTTCATCAACATTGATTTTGAATTCAAGCTTATTTTCAAATCTTAAATTGACATTGATGTCGAGGTAATTACGCAGGAATTCAAGCTCCTTTTCCAGGGAAATTATTTCGAGGTCAGAATATTCAAGGCTTTGGCGCATTAACAAAGCAAATTGCGCCAAGTACTTTGCAGCTGCAGTTGGATCATCAGAAGTAATAAATTGTTGGACTGAATTGAGCGCGTTGAATACAAAATGGGGGTTCATTTGAGCGCGAAGAGCCTTAAGTTGAAGTCCCGTTGCCTGCAATTTAAACATCTCGGCTTCTTTCTCTTTTCGCTCGGCCTCATACTTTATTTCTAACTCCCGAATTTTGTTTTCCTTGACTTTGTTCATCGCCAACTCAACAGCTTTTTCATAAAACTTTTGATATTCGTAAGCATTTTTATAGTCGTCCTCTAAAGCATAAAATTCCGAAATATCATTGAGTATCCCTGCTACTTGGCTTTGCTCTTGTCCCTGTTTTGCAAACTCAAGTGCCGAGAAATAATACTTTAATGCTTTTCTCCTCCTTTCCAAGCCATCAAATGCTTTAGCACGCCACCAATCAATATTGGCAAGGTTCCTTTCCCTTTTTTCGATGAACAATGGATAAGCTCTTTCCAGAAGGTCAAGCCCGTCTTGATATAGCCCTTTTCGCATGTAACAATATCCAAGGTTCGCATAAGCAAGCGCCCGTGCCTGTTGGTTGACATCGTCAATCACTTTGATCCCCAATTTGAAATAACTTATTGCATTATCATCATCCAATGCTGCCATATAGCTATTTCCAACATTCAAGTAATGCCATGAAAGACGGGATCTCATGCCATATTTTTCACATAATTCTACAACCTCTTTGTATGCGTTAATACTCTTTTCAGGTTCTAGGTTAGAGGAATGAATCTTGCCTATCCCGCTTTTTATCAAAGTAATAAAATAGTAATCTTTTAAGGTCAACGTTTTGGAATAGGACTCCAATCTTTTTTCTGCATCATAAAACGATTTCAGTGCCTTTGCCTTGTTAGAATTTTGCAAATGCAAATAGCCGTTTCTGCAAACCAAAAACGCCTCAAGCCGCTCATCTGGAAAAACTTGTAAAAATTTCCTGGCATCCTCCAGGCACCGACTGGCCTTGTCCACCTCGTTTAGGTTAAGGAGTGTCCCCGAATAATCAATAAAAGCCTCTGCCAACTGGTTAGCGTCTCCTCGTTCACTGAGAATTTCAATAGCCTTATCAAAATGGATAACTGAAAGGTCGTAATTGTAAAGTTGATTTTCTACAATCGCTGTGAAAAGGTAAAAATTTAACTCAATCTCTGGGTTTGGAATTTCCAGCAAAAGTTTTTCAAGATCATCCAAATATTTTTGTGCTTCTTGAATATTCGTAAAAAGATGCTCAGATGCTGAATGCTCTAAACGTGCCAACCTCTTCAAGCGGTCATCAATTATACCTGTGGTAGATTCCATTGTATGAAAAAAATATGATCATTGATCGTGTAAGATATTGAACAGCAGCGGTAAATAGGAATTCAGAAAATCTCCTGGAGCAAAAAATCAAGGTGCAATTAAATACACAAAAAGAGACTGCGCAATACAAGCACAACCTCTTTCTGTCCTTACCGGAAAGGGTTTTCCTGTAATATCTTAAGCACAGGAAAAAACATTTGATGTGTAATTAAGGATACCTGATTAGAGGGGTAAATCCCCATCACAAGGCTTTGGGCCAAACAATTTGCCAATGAAACTCCGCTTTTTATAGTCGGAAGTCCTATTGTCAGAACCACCGAAATATTCAGACATTTTGTTTTTCTGAATGCGGTTAAAATTTTCAAGATTGCTCAGGCCCTTGTTGCCTTTTCCTTTGTTGGTAGCCTCCTTCATAGTATCAAGATTTTTAGTAAAAAAACTGATCATAGTGCTTCTCGTTTTGCATGAACTGACGAGTGCTATGAATCCTCCAAACACCAAAATTAAGGGTAATTATTGGCTGATAAAAGTGTAGTGTTCAAAAAATGCACCAGCATAATTACATTTATTTTTAACAAATAAATGTAATTCAATAAATACCCTGACTTGAATCTGAAGGTAGCCTCTCCAAAAACGCACTTGTCAAATCATAGTGTCAAAGTGTTCTGAGATCATCATAAACCTTCTTCCAGTCTGCGCATCTGCACCATAAATGCAGGGCGCCGCCTCCTGGATACTTCGATTTTTTTTCCGTCGTCCATCACAAGGTAACCTCCATCGCCTTTGATGAACTTTCTCATATAATTCAAATTGATTACGTGCCGCTTATGTACGCGATAAAAACTAACACTTATTAGCATATCCTCATATGCTTTAATGGTTCGGGAAGCTGTGATCCTTTCCCCGTTTTGCAAAAATATATGCGTGTAATTATCTTCCGCTTCAAATCTTACAATATCTTTTATGTTAACAAAGTAAATTCCATCAATTGCTGAAATGCTCATTTTTTCAAAAGCATTGGGATTTCTCAATTGCTTATTAAAAATATCGATGCGTTCCTGCATCATATTGTCATTGTCAGGCTGTGTCACCTTGACCCGGTTCACAAGTTGAATCAAATAATCAGGGTCAATAGGCTTCAAGATGTATCCTATTGAACTGTACTCACATGCTTTGATCGCATGCTCATTATACGCCGTGATAAATATAATTTCGAAATTTACTGGCCGGAGTTGGTCCAGCATCTGAAAAACGAGGCCATCGGGAAGACTAATGTCCAAAAAGGCCAAATCAGGTTGAAAGGAAGGATCTTCAAATAGATCAAGGCTCTCTTCAATAGTCAAGGCATCTCCTATAATCTCAACTTCAGGGCAATGTTTGCTCAGCAAGTTCTTGAGATTGTTCATGCTCCTTATCTCGTCCTCGACAATTATCGCCTTTATCACAGAAGTGCGTTTTGTTCGTGCTAGTGTTTCGGTTGGTACGTGTAAGACCATATTCATAGGTGTGTTTTGTCAAGATACAAAGTTAGAAAGCTCAGTTTAAAATATAAAATTTTTTGACTAATTATATCTTACCTGTAAACCACCGTTTTATACTTTACAAAAACAAAACCTTCGAAATTATTTTAATACAAGCTCTTACATATATATATTACTGCAATTAGAGCCAATAATATTTTTCTTTAGCCTCCTTTTGACTGGAAAAAATTCCCTGTATTCATCTGAATGTTGGCTCCATCCAACAGTTTTGATTGTATTGACACCAAATAAACAGCCATTTTAGAAACTTCTTCGGCATACGCTGATTCAAGCTTTAGTGCTTGTTCGGCAGAAATATGGGTGAATTGTGTTGATTCATTTGATGCGGCACAAATTGAGGTCACCCGTACCTTTCCATTAAGGTCAATAGACAATGCTTTTGTTAGGCCTTGCATGGCATTCATCGAAGTTGAATACGCCACATATCCTGGTGCAATTATGTTTTGATAGACACTGCCAACATTAAGTATCATTCCATTTGCCAGAATCAGTTTTCTAAGGAATAGTTTGCTCAACATCAACGGACCAGTCAAATTGACATTGAGCGTTTCCGCCCAATCATCCAATTGGATTTCGTCCAAACCACCTAATTTTTTTACATCTGCATTGTTTATCAATACATCAAGCCTTGGAATTAATTCATCAAAAATTTGGGTGAACCTAATCCGGTAATCTGCATCCGAAACAAATTGATTAATGTCAAACCGAATCGCTCGATCGCAAATGCCCTCATAATCTTCCTTTATGTCACCACCATATACATAATACCCGCTATTCCTGAATTCTTTGGCCAAGGCAGTACCTCTCAGCCCCATGGCCCCTGTTATGAATACGTTTTTTTTCATATCGTCCTGAATATATTATTGCACCAAATTATGAAACAAACCGATTCGGATATGCAATTTGAGCTAAAGAAATTGTTGGGAATCATTTCTAAAGTCATCCCGCATTCCTTTCATTGAAAACCAACCAATGTGCAAATAACAATAAACAAGCTGAAGGATAAGTTATTGGGAGAAATTAAAAATTAGCTAAAAACGCTCCTGAATTAAAATGTTTTCGTAAAATTTGCAAGAAGATTCAAACACTTACATGAGGATTCTTTCTATTCTTTTAATTTTAACTATCGCCTCTTGCCATGCTTTTGGCCAGGAAAGTGATGGCCGCCTCATTGCTGAATACAAAACCAAATCTGATAGCCTGGGCAATCTTGCTGAATTCAAAGATGCCATTATCTACAGGAAAAAAGCTTTAAATTTATTGCAGATCCAAAGTCCTGTCCCATACAGAGAGATCGTGATTTCCTACCGCACTATTGGCTATTATTTGAGAAGATGGGGCAATTATTCTGAAAGCTTTTATTACCAAAAAAAAGCAGTGGATGTCGCCGAAATCAATCTTGGGGAGAATCACCCTGAGTTGGCCAAGGCATTCAACGGGATGGGGGGCTATTATTATGGCTTGCAACAATATGCCCAGTCATTGCTCTATTTTGAAAAAGCTTTACAAATTGGCTTGGCGATAAATTCTGAAGATATTGGCGATTATTACAATAATGTCGGCATTTCACAGCAAGGGCTTGGGGACCAACAGGCGGCATTGGCAACTTACCAAAAGGCTCTTGGTTACAACCAACTGGCGCATGGTTTTTACCATGAAAACACAGCAGACAATTATGAAAATTTGGGAACGCTCTTTTACAGCATAAATCAATATGACCGGGCCATCCAACAATTGGACTCAGCTGAAATAATACTTGATAGTTTGCGTCAACCTGGATCTCCAGATTTTGCTTCTGTTTTTAACAACAAAGGGGTCGTTTATAATAGTATTGGAGACAGGAGGAATGCTTTGTTGTATTTTGGGCGTAGCCTAAAAATATATGAGAATTACGGCATGGGCGACCATCCAGAAATTGCCAGTATTTATGCAAACATTGGACTATTGCTCCAGGAAAAAGGTGACTGGGATGCGGCTTTGGCATATTTCAGCCGGGCCTTGGATATCCGAGAAGCCAACCTTGGAAAAATAAACCCTAAAGTGGCACGCACCCATTTGTACCTCGGAAATTGCTATTTGGAAAAAAAGTATTTTGACAAGGCTATCGAAGAATTGAATTTGAGCCTGCAAATTTTCAAGAAACTAAAAGATGTTGACCCAAGTGAAATTGCGGATGTGCGGAATGGGCTGGGCAATTATTTTGAAAGCATCAATAATCACGAAGAAGCACTTATCCAGTACAATGAGGCACTCAAAGCTAACGCCTCCAAGCTAGAGTTCAACGATCCCGATGTCGCTAATTCTTATGCGAGAATCGGGAAGATTTACCTTGCCCAAAAGGATTATGAAAAGGCAATAAGTTTCTTCGAAAAAGCAAAAAACATCAGGCTCGACTTATTTGGTATTCGACACGCTAATGTTGCAGACGCATACAGGTTATTGGCATTGGCATGCCCCTTGGACGAAGCCTGCCAAAGGCGATATTTGGAAAAAGCATTTATGGCTATTGACTTTCACCCCTCCAAAGATGGCCATTCGTTTGAAAAAACACACTCCCCTATTACCCTATTGAACCTGTTGCACTCACAGGCTAAACTCTTGTATGGCTTGTTTGAGAAAAACAACAACCCTGATTACCTGATTCGGGCAGACGAAATAAACGATTTAGCCATTTCGCTTATCAATTTTATCAAGACTTCGCTGGAACAACCTGGTTCCAGGCTTGCCCTCCAGGACAATTATTATTTAGTTTACGAAGAGGCCATTTTTGTAAAGCACAAATTAAAAGAACTTACCGGCGATAATAAATACTGGATTGAATCATTCAGGGTGGCGGAGCTCAGCAATACCATTTTATTGATGGAATCAATCCAAACTGTTGATGCCCAGCTATTTGCAGGCATTCCAGACAGCCTGATTCAAAAGGAACGTCAATTGCGAACTGAACTTTCGTATGTGGAAAAACAACGCTATGAAGAGGAGTTGAAAAATGGACTAAGCGATGCAAGGGTTCTCGAAAGAATAAACGACAAGATATTCAAACTCCACGCCCAGCAACGTGAATTGACTACTTATTTTAAAGAAAACCATGAAGGCTATTTTAAATTGAAATATGAACCCAAAATTGTATCGATAGAGAGGATTCAAAACAAGTTGCTGCGGCCTGACCAAACGATGCTTTCGTATTTTGTTGGCGACAATTACTTGTTTGCTTTCATCATTTCAAAAGAGCAATTTGAGGTTGTCCAAATCAACAAAGAGTCCCCTCTTGAAATATGGGTTGAAGAATTCCGAAATAGTATTTACCAATTCAATCCTGCCAACCCTGAATCAGCCTATTTAAACCAAAAATTGGCAAATATTGGCTATGAGCTGTACCAGTTGTTATTCGAACCAATTGAATCTAAATTAGGAACAGAATCACTGGTCATCGTGCCGGGCGGTGTGCTTGGGTACCTTCCATTTGACGCCCTTTTGGCAACCGCCACAGAGGAATATCATGACTTTGACAACTTTGATTACCTCATCAACAAATACAGTATTAGCTATAGTTATTCTGCTACATTATTGGATGAAATGATGCGTGGCCATCATAAGAAAAAACCGCTTATCGCTTTTGCTCCTGAGTATTATGGCGACACTTTGAATGTCAACCGAAGCGATGATCCCTGGAGGGCTGTTTTGGGACAGTTGCGATTCAACGTTCAAGAAGCTCAATCCATACACACACTAATGGGTGGGGAAATATATATCGATAGCTTCGCTACGGAAGAAATGTTTATGAAAAAAGCGCCACAAGCTGGCATTTTGCACCTGGCCACTCACGGCAAGTCAAATGACCGCCACGGTGAATATTCCTACCTCGCTTTCTACCAGACTGCCGATAGTATTGAGAACGAATTATTGTTTGTAAAAAACCTTTACAACATGCGAATCCCAGCATCAATGGTGGTTTTGAGTGCATGTGAAACGGGAATTGGTGAACTGCAACGTGGGGAAGGGATTATCAGCCTGGCTAGAGGCTTTTCTTATGCAGGTGCCGCAAGCATCGTGACTACTTTGTGGAGTATTGACGACAATGCTTCTGCCAATATTATGGTTGACTTTTATAAAAACCTCACAGACGGATTACCGAAAGATATTGCATTGAGGAATTCCAAAGTGAACTATATCGCCAACAACATTGGCAATAACAGAACCCATCCGCTGTTTTGGGCTGCATTCGTTCCTGTAGGAAACATGGAGCCAATTACGAATGGTTGGCATTGGTGGGCCTGGTTAATAGCAGCGGGGACGATTCTTATAGGATTCGTTTTATTGAAAAATAAAAATAGTCAACAATAACAACTCATCTGTGTAGCCCCATTCCCAAAAGGGTGGGAATTGAAATCCCACCCTTTTGGGAATGGGGTTGTGACATCACCCCGAAATCGCTTTTATTCCTGGGAGTTTCTTTCCTTCCAGCATTTCTAACATCGCTCCTCCTCCTGTTGATACAAAACTGACCTGATCTGCAAGTCCCATTTGATTGACAGCGGCCACGCTATCGCCGCCACCGACCAATGAGAATGCCCCATTTTTGGTCGCTTCTGCCACAGCAAATGCAATTGCTTTTGTTCCACCAGCAAAGTTTGGCATTTCAAAAACACCCATAGGGCCGTTCCAAATAATCATCTTGGAAGATTTAATCACATCACTGAATTCTTTCCTGGCGTTTTCACCAATGTCAAGCCCCATATACCCATCTGGTATTTCATAACTTGAGACTTCTTTCAGGTTGGCGTCATTGGCAAAATTATCCGCTGCGATGCTGTCAGAAGGGAGCAGGATTATCACACCTTTAGCTTCTGCTTTGGCCAATAATTCATTCGCTAAGTCAAGACGATCTTCCTCGACAAGCGAATTCCCAATCTGGCCTCCTGTTGCTTTCGCGAATGTGTAAGCCATGCCGCCGCCAATGATGATGTTGTCCACCAAATCCAAAAAGCGCTCGATCAGTAAAATCTTATCAGAAACTTTCGCTCCTCCCGTAATGGCCGTGAATGGGCGTCGGGGATTATTCAAAACTTTGTTGGCATGTTCGATTTCGTTTTTCATCAAAAATCCGAACGCCCGATCTTCAGCATCGAAAAATTTCGCGACAACTGTGGTGGAGGCATGTGCCCGGTGGGCAGTTCCGAATGCATCATTTACATAAACATCGCCCAATTTTGACATTTTACTGGCCAAGGCTTCATCCCCTTTCTCTTCTCCACTTTCAAATCGGGTATTTTCCAGGAGCAGTACCTCACCTGGAAGCAGGGAACTTGCCATATCACTGGCAACCCCACCTACTATTTCGGGGGAAAATTTCACCTCTAACCCCAGAACATTTGAAAGGTGTGACACCAAATGACGCAAGGTGAATTTCGCAACATCAATCCCACCATCGTCCATGCGTTTTTTCTGTGGCCTTCCAAGGTGCGACATTAGGATTACCGCACCTCCTTGGTTCAAGATGTGCTGAATGGTAGGCAATGCATTTTTGATGCGCGTGTCGTCAGTGATATTGAATTCTTTATCGAGCGGCACATTGAAGTCCACCCGCACAAGTGCCTTTTTGTTTTTGAAATTAATTTTCATTTTATTGAAATTTGTAGACCGGATAAGAGGTGACACCTTTCTAAAAGGTGTCACCTCTGTTGGCTTCCAAGGAAACAGGAAATAAAAAAGACACTACTTCAGCATCATGGCTGGGTAGCGTCTTTATTTCATACTAATTCAATCTTTATTTCTTAGCGACCATTACAGCCAAATCGGCCAAACGGGCGGAGTATCCTGCTTCATTGTCGTACCAACCTACCACCCGGCAAAGATTGCCATTGACTTGGGTCAGTTTCGAGTCAAAGATACAAGAATGTAGGTTTCTTACAATATCACTTGAAACAATCGGATCTTCTGTATATTCAAGGATTCCGTTCCAACCATTTGATGATGCATCCTTAAATGCTTGATTGATGCTTTCTACGGAAGTTCCTTCTTTCAAGACACATGTCAGGTCTGTCAATGACCCTGTGGCAGTAGGCACCCTCACAGCTTGTGCGGCGAATTTACCTTTTAAATGTGGAACAACCAAAGTCACAGCCTTCGCAGCGCCAGTTGAGGTTGGAATAATGTTCTGAGCAGCAGCCCTCGAACGTCGAAGATCTTTGTGTGGCCCATCCTGAATATTCTGATCGGATGTGTATGCATGGATCGTGGTCATTGTAAATTGCGAGACGCCATAAGCTTTGTCCAAGACCATAATCAGGGGGGTTAGACAGTTGGTGGTGCAAGAAGCATTGGAAACGATCGTATCATCACTTTTGATTTCTTTATGATTGGCTCCAATCACAAATGTGGGTACATCGTCTCCCTTTGGCGGAGCTGATAATACGACTTTACGAGCACCAGCCTGTAGATGGAGGCCTGCTTTTTCTCTTGACAAGAAAATACCTGTGCATTCCAATACAACATCCACTTTCAGTTCTTTCCAAGGCAATTCTGCTGGATTTCTGACGGCAGAACATTGAATTTTTTGACCCTTGATATATAGATAATTATCATCAGAACTTACCGATCCATCAAATACACCGTGCATGGTGTCATATTTAAATAGGTGGGCAAGCGTGTGATTGTCGGTCAAGTCGTTGATGGCTACTATCTCAACCCCGTCATTATTTAGGAGGTTTCTCATAGTCAGTCTTCCGATACGTCCAAAACCATTGATGGCAATTCTAATTGGTGGCATAGTTGAAATTATATTTTGAAGTGTTAATTAATGAAGTGAAGGTAGTTGGCGAAATATTCCGGGCTGGAACTAAAAATAATATAATTTTTACGGCGCAAAAGTAATAAAAGCGGGAACGGTTTCTATATTTCTTTTTGTTACAAAAAAATATTTATCAGAAGGTTGGAAATATAAAAGGAGCTATTATATTTGCAGCCGCTTTTGAAGAAAAGCAAATTCAATAAAAGTATGGCCCGTTCGTCTAGGGGTTAGGACGCTGCCCTTTCACGGCGGAAACACGGGTTCAATTCCCGTACGGGCTACTAACTAAATTCGCAACCCTTTAACCTTCAATGAGTTAAAGGGTTTTCTTTTTTATTGGGGGTCAGCTTTGGGCTTGCTTCTTTATTTACTCCATTTCTGGCCTTTTCTTCACTTTTTTAATAACACATTTAATCCATTTTCAAAACTTGCATAGAAAAGAGTGTTTCGCAGTGCAATGGGTATGGTGAGCAGGATGTTTTCCATAGTGAACATTGAAAACCATTTGTTAAATGGTCATCATATTTTGCAATAAATACAAAAAGATTACATTTTTGCTACCTCTTGATCTGATTCCATCAAACCCATTCAAACCACTCGATGAGTTTTTTGTTAAAAAAGTCCGACCAAAATAGACATGCCACTGATTTTCTAATTGACAAAATGCTGTACGCCCCAGCCATCCATTGTGGATATTATTCATGTTTCCAAAAGATAGTCTACATCTTAATAGACTATTATCCAGATGATTACGACTTTATACAGCAACAAATAAAAGAAAGACGGAAAGGTAGCTTACATGGAAGTTGTATTAAAGCATTTATCGGTCGATTTAGGCCATTTGATAGGCGGGATGCTCTTGACTTAGATACAATGCTTAATGATCTGAAAGGATTTAGAATTAATTCAGATTATAATGATGATGAAGTCAAGCCAGCCGATGCAAACAAGGTTAAAGAAATAGTTGATAAGACACATTTCCTCATTAAACGACACATGAAAGTATGAATATCCAACAATTCGTTATAGAGTCATTTGAAAAAATCAAGAACCTTTTCCCTCACGCTTTGATTGAATATCAATATGACGAAGATGTAGACACCCACTACATCAAACTGTCACCATTAGGTATATATGAAGATGACAGTTTTGTTGATATTGGATGGGCAATAAAAGACACTTACAACGAAATCTTTGATTCAGGAGATGTTTGTTTTTTAACAGACAAATCACTTATCCAATTAACTGCACCTACAATAATTTCTGATCCTGAGACCAACATAGCTTCCGTGAATGATATTGAGACAATAATTGAAGCTGGTGAACTTCTAAGAAGATTTGATACCCTTGTTGAATTTGATTGGAAAGAATCAGAGACAGTGATTGTCTTGGATTCCTTTCAATCAAATTTAGAGGTGTCTGACATTAACTCAGGTAACGATAAATACGCAATGGCTGCTTAGAATTATGGATGAAATCAAAACAGGTATTCCCGAATCAAAGATCAACCTGAAAACGATTAGTCTTCAAACTTCAAACTTTAGAAGAGGCGATATAAGTGACCCCGGAAAACTGACCATGGCCTTAAACATCAATACTGAGGACAAAAACGATAGTTTTTTTGTAACTGAAAAAATTACTTTAACCTCTGACCAATCCAAAGATTTTTTTTTTGAAGTTGAAATGCTCGCTGAATTCACGAAATCTGCCGATTTCAATATTCCTTTAGAGGACTTTGGACATGTGAATGCTGCGGCTATCATATACGCTTATATTCGTCAACACATCAGTACCACCACATTGCAGGCTGGAATAAAGCCTCTCATCCTGCCAATTTTGAATTTTTTTGAACACCATCGCAACAAAGTGAAGGAATAAACTTCGCCAATCCTCCAATCAAAAATTCCTTTTTAAACAACTTCTAAAACCCCACTAAAACCTGAAAGGCAACCACCTACACCAGGGCAGTTGCCTTTTTTTCGTTGGCTGCCCCACTTGGGCTACTAATTTCAATACAAAGCCGTTGACAATCAATGAATTGTCAACGGCTTTTTTATTTTAGAAATAAGACCAGAGAATCTTATCCCTCAATTAATTCCATATCAATCTGCTTTCTTGCCAGGTCAGCACTCAAAATCTTGACCCTTACTTTGTCCCCCATTTTGATTGTTTTCCCCGTCCTCACGCCTTTGGCAAACAATCGGCCTTCACCAATATCAAAAGATTCGGGCATCCTATCAAAACTGACCATTCCTTCACACTTGCTATCGATGAGTTCAACAAAAACTCCGCGATCAATCATGCCGGAAATCAATCCATCAAATACTTCTCCCACGTGTTTTTTAATATATTCAACCTGTTTGTACTTGATGCTTTCCCGCTCTGCTTCCATTGCTTTCCTTTCCTGTTTTGAAATATGCTTGCACATTTCGTCCAACCCCGTTTTATCAACCCGCCAAGTTTCACTATCCAGGTTTTTTTCTAAAATACGATGCGCCAACACATCTGAATACCGGCGTATTGGTGAGGTAAAATGAGAATAGAAATTGAAGGCCAAACCGTAATGCCCAATGTTGTTAGGGGAGTATTCTGCTTTTGCCATCGTTCGCACGGCTAAAGGTTGCAGCAAGTGCAGTGCAGGCTCAGATTCAGCCTCTTTCACAAGCCGGTTAAATGATTTGGCCACCTCTTTTGGGGAACCGATATTCATCTCAAAACCAAGCTCCTTAGCAAACAGAGCAAGTTCAGCTACTTTATCAGGGTTTGGATAATCATGCACCCGGTACACGAAAGGGATTTCGTTTTGTCCCTCCGCTTTTTTGTTGATGTAAGTGGCTACTTCTCGATTTGCCAACAGCATGTATTCTTCCACCAGCATGTGAGCATCTTTCCGCTCTTTCACATACACCTCAATAGGCACTCCTTTTTCATCTAAACGGAATCGAACCTCTTCCATGTCAAAGTCAATTGACCCTTTTTTGAAACGATCCTTCCGCATCCGTTTTGCAATTTGATTAATCAATTTCAATTCGCTTGCAAAATCCCCTTCTCCACTATCCATGACTTCCTGTGACTCTTCATAAGCAAACCTGCGGTCAGAATGGATTATCGCTTTGCCAAACCAGCGGTTCACAACATTCTTATTATGATCAAATTCAAAAGTAGCAGAAAAGGTCAAGCGGTCTTCGTTAGGTTTCAATGAGCAGAGGTTGTTGGACAACCGTTCCGGCAGCATTGGCAACACTCGATCAACTAGGTAAACTGAAGTGGATCGCTCGTATGCTTCTTTGTCCAACGCAGTACCTGGCTTAACAAAATGGGTAACATCAGCGATGTGGACCCCTATTTCAATATGGCCATTTTTCAAAAACTCTATGGATATTGCATCGTCAAAATCTTTGGCATCAATTGGGTCGATGGTAAATGTAGGTGTGCCTCGGAAATCTCTTCTTTTAGCTATTTCATCAGTAGAAATATCTTCCGGAAAACTATTGGCTTCTGAAATACTTTTTTCGTCATGAACCAAATTGAAGCCTGAGTTGATAAGAATCGTATTCATCTCCATATCGTTACCTTCAGCACCAAGCACAGCAGTTATCCTGCCCCTGGCTTTTGCTCCTTGGTGATCTGGCCATTGGGTGATTTGTACCACTACCCGATCGTGTTCTTCAGCACCTTTAGTATCATCAATGTCCACATGGACTTCCATATTTACATCAACACGAGTTGGAATTACAAAAGCATTTTGCTTGTGAAAGCACAGTTCTCCAACAAACTGGTCGGAAGCCCTTTCCAACACTTTTACCACTTCCCCTTCCGGTTTTCTGCGCCCACGAGGAATCCAGTATTTTATTTCTACCAGATCACCATGAGTAGCTGTACCTAGATTCCTTGCAGAGACAAAAATATCGTCTTCCTGGTTTTCGATTTCAATATACGCTGTACCGGTCCGAGTGCTGTCAACCTTTCCTTCTGCGGTGCCTGTAGGCCCCGTTGGGCGCCTCCTTAAATGTGCCTTGTATTTGTAATCTTCCAATGCGATGACTTTATTGGCTTTCACCAATTGATCCAGTGCATCGATCACGGAATCCCTAGAGTTCCCTAACCTTAGTTTTTTTGAAATCTGCTTCGGGTTGAAGCGTCTTGTGGAGTTCTGGATGAGTAAATAAGAAATAGCTTTTTGAAGTTGGCTAGCTGTCAGTTTTTTGGTTTGGGTTTTAAATTTATTCTTTTTCATTAAAATTTTCTAATTCTTGGATTGCAATATATTTCTCATATTTAGAAATATCGGCAATTCCGTCAAGTTGGTTTTATTGTATTAAATTATTGATTATAAATAGTTTATGTAAACATTTCAGGCGGCGGGCATCGCAAAGGCAGGCGTTGTTCGAAGCAAAAATTCAAACAGTAAACCCATCAAGGCCATCAATAGTTCGTCAGTTCCGCAATTCTCAATTAGAAAAAGACATTGAAATCAATATCCTTCTGCATGGTCGTCAACGTTTCTCGGGTCTCCTACCCCATGCAGTTTCCCATCAGGTAATACTTGCACTGCTTTAATCAGTGCCATTCGGCTCACACCTTTTAACTGATGCCCCATGTCCCAAAGTATTTGCCTTTCAACGGTGTCGATGGCTGTTGGTTCGACTTTGATTTGGTCGGGCAGCCATTGGTGGTGAAACCTTGGAGCCTCAACCGCTTCGTCCAATGGCATTCCATATTCCACCACATTGAGGATGGTTTGCAATACCGCGGTGATAATCGTTGAGCCGCCAGGTGCTCCAACAACCAGAAAGAGGTCGTCATCTTTTTCAACTATGGTAGGTGTCATCGAACTGAGCATACGCTTGCCTGGCTCGATTGCATTGGCCTCTGCCCCGATCAAACCAAAATAATTGGGAACACCAGGTTTCGCGCTGAAATCGTCCATTTCATCATTAAGAAAAAACCCGCCTCCTGCAACAATCACTTTTGAACCATAATTGAGATTCAAAGTAGTGGTGACTGCAACTGCATTTCCCGCCGCATCAACAATTGAGGTGTGGGTCGTTTCAAAGCTTTCCACATCTTTAAAATTTCCTGACCCCATAGAATCACTCAAGGTAGCTTCTGATATATCAAAATCTGCCATCCTTATTTTCAAATAATCATCATCCAAAAGAGAATCAACCGGAACGGGATAAAAATCACTGTCCCCTAAAAATTTCGACCGGTCAGCATAAACCCGCCGTTCTGCCTCAACAATTGTGTGGACAGATTTAGCAGAATGAAATCCATATTGAGCCAATGGAAATGGTTCTATCATTTTTAACAACTGAGATAACGCAACTCCTCCACTCGAAGATGGCGGCATAGTAATAACGCGGTAGTTTTTGTATTCTGAAATGATAGGATCACGCCACCTCACTTCATAATTTTGCAAATCCTCTTTTGTTATCAATCCCCCACCCCGTTTCATTTCAGTAACAATCAGATCTGCCGTTTCGCCTTCGTAAAACCCTTTTGCCCCATGTTCGCTTATCCGGCGGAGGGTTGCGGCAAGGTCTTTTTGGACAAGCAGATCGCCCATTTCCCATTGACCCTTTATTACGAAAGGTACACCTGTTTCGTTTTGTTGAAAAAACTGCTTTTTGTATTTATTAAGTCGGGTAGCCTCAGGTTGTGTTATTTTAAATCCGTTTTCAGCCAACTGGATTGCTGGCTCAAGCAATTGTCCCCAGTTTTTCAACTGGCTGAATTTCTGAAAAGCCGCCTCCATGCCTGCTACTGTACCGGGCACGCCTACTGCCAAATGCCCTTCTTTGCTTAGGAGTTCAATGACTGTCTCCGTACTATCGAGGTACATGTCCCGGTATGCAGAGCTGGGTGCCTCTTCCCGGTAATCAAGGGCTGCCGTTTCACCATCGGCCATCCGAACAACCATGAAGCCGCCGCCGCCTATGTTTCCAGCCCTAGGATGTACTACTGCCAAAGCAAATTGTGTAGCAATCGCAGCATCAATTGCATTCCCACCAGCCTTCAAGATTTTCACACCTACTTTCGATGCCAAAGGATGCTCTGCCACCACCATGCAACTATCGCCAATTATATTTTGAGTAATGGTATATGGTGATTTGTCAGGCTTGGTACGACAAGCTGATAATATTAAAAATATTGAAAATATCGAGAAAAATATACTTCGTTTCATTTTGGTATAGTACTTGTTAAACATATAAATGTTTTTAATTTAAAAATGATTCTAAAGTGTTTGCCAGCGTAAAAAGGCCGTATTTTAATAATATAAGCAGCCCTCGCACGAAACACTATATTTTTCTGGCAACACAATTTTTGGCTTTAATTTAGGGCGTAACTTTTAGTTACACCCTAAATTAAAGTAGGTCTTAAACACCATTTTTCAAGAAATACCTCAGAAGATTTCAAAGAGTAAAGTTTGGTTAATTATTTTCATGGTTATGTTGTTGTGCCATCTACGTGATGGCACTTTTTTTTTTTTAAGGGAGTAGGAAATAAAACTCCCGTCTCATCATTTAAAAATCCTTCCCTGCCATTTAAGTAGTCGAGCCTAAATACTTTCCGTTTTTATCGGCTGCTTTTTCCATATAGCTGCGTTAATAAAAAGTTCACGTAGCCAGGCTATGTTCACTTTTTTTGCCTTGCTATACGAAAAAATCAACTCGCTAAAATTCGGAAATTAATTAATCTCGACTACTTACCTTTGCCATTTTTCAAGCTCTTGGCTCGCTCCTTTTCAATATTGTGGCTGAACGCCATTAGCTAAATGCAAATCCATGCTTACAGCTATTTCTCCTATCGACGGCAGATACGCCAGCAAAACAAAGGAACTTTCCGCTTATTTTTCTGAATTTGCCCTAATAAAATACAGGGTACTGGTAGAAGTGAAGTATTTCCGTGCACTTTGTGAACTTCCGCTCCCACAATTAGAAGGATTTGATCACAGTAATTTAGATCTACTCGATGGAATTGTTGATTCCTTTTCGGTATCAGATGCCTCTAAGATCAAGGACATTGAAAAGGTGACCAATCACGATGTAAAAGCGGTCGAGTATTTTCTGAAAGAAGAATTTGATAAACTCGGTATTTCGGAATACAAGGAATTCATCCATTTCGGGTTGACTTCCCAAGACATCAATAATACTGCAACCCCGATGCTTTTGTCTGATGCGATTGAAGAAGTTTATCTTCCGCTATGTTTGAATTTGATGGATGAGCTTAAATCATTGGGGAAAGAATGGGCTGACATTCCAATGCTCGCCCGAACACATGGGCAACCTGCCTCTCCCACCCGTTTGGGGAAAGAATTTGATGTATTTGTGGAGCGACTCAATATTCAAGTTGAGCACTTGAATGCCATTCCTTTTTCGGCAAAATTTGGAGGTGCTACCGGTAATCTCAACGCCCATTATATCGCATACCCTGCTATTGATTGGTTGCATTTTTCCAACCAGTTCGTGAATGATAACCTCGGGCTTGAACGTTCTCAAACCACTACACAAATTGAGCATTACGACAACCTCGCCGCAACATTCCATGCCATGTGCCGCATCAATACAATATTGATAGATCTTTGCCGCGATATCTGGACTTATGTTTCAATGGAATATTTCAAGCAAAAAGTGGTGAAAGGAGAAGTTGGATCTTCGGCTATGCCTCACAAAGTGAATCCCATCGATTTTGAAAATGCAGAGGGCAACCTTGGCATCGCTAATGCCATTTTCTACCATCTTTCCGAAAAATTACCAATCTCAAGGCTACAAAGGGATTTGACTGACAGCACTGTTTTGAGAAATATTGGTGTGCCCGTTGGTCATACAATCATTGCATTCAAATCTATTTTAAAAGGACTTGGAAAGCTGCTACTCAATCCTTCAAAGTTGAATGATGATCTTGAAAACAATTGGATGGTAGTGGCTGAAGCAATACAGAATATCTTGAGGCGAGAAGGATACCCAAAGCCCTATGAAGCATTGAAATCACTGACACGGGGCAAGGCTGTTGTCACAAAATCCGACATCCATGATTTTATTGACGGGCTGGCAGTGGACGATGAAATAAAATCAGAACTCAAAGCCATTTCACCCCAAAATTATGTAGGGATTTAGGTCAAGTAAAAAGTAAAAAATAAAAAGGCCAAAGTAAAAAGTAACGACCCCGATTGAGGCGAGTCACTTTTAATTTGGCCTTTTTACTTTTTACTTTTTACTTTTTACTTAAAATTAGTTGCCGAGACCCATTCCTAAGCCACCCATCTGTTTTTCAAATTCTTCCATCGTCATTTTAGTGTATTCGTCCTCTGCAATCTTGAATATTTTGTCGTCGAATTCTCCAAGAACTTCTTTGGCAGTAAAGGTCATTTCAACACCTTGTCCAGCATCAATAACCATTTCGAGCGGGTATCCTTTTAAGGCAATATTATCTTTTTTCTTGATACTTGACGGAGGCTGTATTTTTTCGGTAATATAATACTTCATAGTAGTGCCATTCTCCATTTTTAGGTTGGCAGCATAACATCCGTACCCAGCAATTTCTTTTTCATCATCTTTATCATAGGCGATTTCTTTTATCCCATCTATGTTCATGAAGTTATTAGATTCCACTAATGCATCTTCATCCAATTCAATTATTTGGATTTTTTGACCCATCATGTCCATCAAGATCGCAGCGTCTTTGGGATTGTCAGTTGGGATGATGGTCTGTATGCGCATCATGCCGTCCATCATTTTCATATCCATTTTTTGCATGGATCCTTTGAAATAAAAGTCGAGCGAAGAAGAACCTAACATGGCCATTTCAGGTGAATCTCCACCCATTGCATCCATGTTCATTTTAAATTTCACAACTCCCTTCTTGATTTTTTTCTGTGAAAAGGCGGAGGTGTTGATTGCCAATAAGGCAAATAATAAAATACCGAATTGAAGGATTTTTTTCATGTTATTAATTGCTGAATTAGTGATTATTTGATTAGTAACGACAAACTTTTCAGTATTGCCATTCGTCAATATGTTTAATAAATATTTTCGCCAAGTTTTGCGCATCGGAAATACCGCGGTGATATATGCCTGTAAATTCGTACCCTTCCAATTCCACTACCTTTTTTAAACCTTTAAAAGTCCGCCAGTTCCTATAAGCATGATACTGCTTTCTGATATTGATATGCTGTTCCGCCCATTCAGGGTCAAGATCATGCAGTATAGAATCTTGGATGAGCATCCGCTTGTCAAAACCTCCCCAGGAACACAACAGGTAATCCTCTTCTTCAAAAATACCAATCCATTCCTGAAAATCCTCAACCACTTCATGAAACGTCCTTGCCCTATTGATCGACACCTGATCTATTGTTGTCAGTTGTTGGCAAAACTTGGATAAATTGGGGTGGATGATTGGCCTGACAAACCGTTCAAACGAATCGAGTACCTCTCCAAAACGATCGACCTTCAGTGCACCTATTTCAATTATTTCCTGGACTTTGTTGTTTGACTTTTCTTCCCAACACGTCGCCTCAAGATCGTAAACAATGTAATTCATTATCAGTTTGGGATTGGATTATTCTAAATAGACTTTAGATTTTAGATCGTTAGACATTAGACGAGGTATCGAAAAACCATTCATTATCAGCCATTTATATGTTCGTATTTCAGTCTATAGTCTATTTGTCTATTATCTAAAGTCTATTATCTAAAGTCTATTATCATTTCTACCTGAACATTTCAAAAAATCCCCTTTGAACGGTCGTTATATCATTGTCAGACCATTCAAGAATATAATAATAAGTGCCGTCGGGCAAGTCAATATCGTCGCCCCATGTTCCGGGCCAATTGTTTTTATACCCTTCACTGCCAGAATCAAACACCAAATTCCCCCAACGGTTGTAAACCCATAACCGGTTATTTGGAAAATTTTCGATTTTGGCAATGTAAAAGTAATCATTGACATCGTCGTTGTTGGGCGAGACCGCATTAAATATTGTTAATTCAATACATTCAATGAAAACACTCACCGAAGCAGTATCACAGCCAATTGGATTGCAAACCACATAAGTAAATTCATCCCAACGAGCACAAAATGGCGGGTCAGGAATATATGTCACTGATCCATCCAAATTCAGCATTGCACTTCCCGAAATCGGTGGATCGAGAATGAAATAGTCCTGAAGACCTCCGAATATCGTATCATTCGACAATGGACCGATCACTATTGGGGTTTCCTTAATCGTTGAGGTTGTGTCATTTGTCAATCCCGGCCTTTCAAAATATGGCGCAACCGTAATGCAAATATTGGTTGTGTCACATATTCCAAATTCATCACAAACGGCCACGCAGAAAGTATCTTGCCCGAGCGTAAGTCCTTCATAACGAACACATAAACTTACAGGATTCAGTAAAAATTCTACATTTAGCGAAGCGGCATCGCAGACAATTTCAAAGTTATCATATGCCCCTGGAAGCTCCGTAGTATCCAAACAAAATTCTAATACTTCACCGATAAATACGGAATCACAAAAAACCGCTGTGGTCGTTGTCACAACTGAAATAATCAGTTGGTAGATGGCTATATCACCAAATTCATTTTCCACTCTTATGCAAGCAGTATCTTGTCCTACTGCATTGCCAAAATACTCAACACAAGTTCCATTTATTTGAAACAAAACCTCTTCGCCATCGGCACACACATTGGTAACACTGACGATATTCCCTGGTAGTGAATCATTTACACAAAAAACGCCTGACTCAACTCCAACGAAAACAGTATCAAAAACGAACTCCCCAGGGACAACTGCAACCAATACATTTACAGTATCACAATTACCCAATGCGTCGCAAAGTCTAACACATACAGAGTCGATTCCCAATCCAACGCCTAAATAACCGAGGCAGTGGTCAGCCTCGTTTATGGTAAAATCAACTACTGAAACTGGGGGAACAGGACAAATATTTTCGATAGTGGCGACTGGGCCTCCAAGGTTAAGGAAGCTTTCATCAAAGCAAAGTTGGCTATTTTGTGAAATAATCACCGTGTCGTGAATCCCATTCGGAAAAGGGTGACTAACTGTCGTCATTAAAAAGGTCGTGTCGCAAAATCCAGCTGTGTCACATGCAATAAAACAAGCATTTTCAGCGCCAACATAGATGCCCGTTATCACTACACAAGAATCTTCAATTATTTCATATTCAGCGAAACTTCCATCAGGGCATATATTTAAAACTGTATCAATCAGGCCTGTTAATTCAAAAGAACTCAGGCATAGGGTATCACTTTTGTGGAGCGTCAATGTCAATTCAACCGTATCAGATTGAGGACAGGTCACGATGATGGAAATTGTATCGGAACAACCTGAAATAATATTTGTCAACGAAAGCTCATGAATGCCTACCCCTAGTGGAACTGCAAGCTCATTCCCATTGCATATTTCAAGACCCCCAGCATACAACATTCCATTATTCATTACTTCAAAGTCAGATAAATCCATTTGTGAAATGCCAAGACAGTAATCCACTGACGATTGACAGCTCTGAGCTTGAAAGATAAAATTTGTATCAGGGAAATATCCAAATCCTGCATTTGGAATAACAATATTCACAGTATCAAGTGAAGGCTGGTCGCACCCAACTCGCTGGCTTTCAACAATATAAGTAAGGGTTTCTCCTAAATGATCTGCCCATTCTATTGTCAATTCAGGGTCGGAGGTCGTGTTGTCATTTAAGTCTGAAATAACCGCTGGTGCAATGGCAGACCAAGAATAACCGTAGCCCAGCGACCCACAATTATCTGTGCCCAAGAATACACTTAATTCAGTTCCAGAAAACGAGCAAAATATTTGATCGTCGCCAGCATTTAATAAAGTAGGATTAGGGATCGGTTGGAATTCTGGCAGACAGGTGTCTGAATTGTCAGCTTCTATTCCCACAAAAAGGTGACAAGTATTCTCCACATCAACCAGCACATTTGTATTGAAAACCAACGGGTTGCCTGGACTAACTGACCCTGATACTTGAATAGAAGATAGTATCGGTTCCCCAGTTTCTATTACTCCATCTTCATCTGCATCATGGATAATATAAATGGTGAAATCATCTTGTGCTGTAACGACAGGACTATTCAGTTCTCCAATAATGGAAACCAATTCCTCATCAGCGTTTTGGCAAACACTTGTTACGGAGATAAATTCTAAAGATGTGCAAAGGAATGGTAGTGAAAAATTCTGGTCAGGTCCAGTTAGCGGGTCGGTTGTACTAACCTTTTCAAGTACAACTCCGCGAGCATCAACCTTTTCTCCTAAACTAATATCGGAAAAATGGATGGAAAGAAAGAACGGGAATATTAATAAAATATGTAACAGTACAGATTTATACATGGATTTATGAGCCACAAATTCGTTCTGAAATTTGCCAAAACTATACCAAGTCAAATGCGCTATCGAGGTTGCAATTAGGTATATTTCAAATTGTCGTTTTCGATGGTCAAACAAAGCCTCTCGGTGTCCGACGCCTATCAGGGCGTCCGACACCTGCTTGTGATAGGTGTCGGACGCCCTGATAGGCGTCGGACACCACGGCTTCATAGGTTTCTATTTGCTCACTGCTTTCGCCCGGTTTACAAATGCATTGGCTGTTGAAGGTTCGACTGCTTGGATTTCATAAGTGTCCTCACCCGATTTCACGATCCGGTCTTTGTCTTTCAAGCCCAAAAGTTCTTCCATGAAGCGTGTATTATTTGAAACCACATTCATAATGCCCTGCTTGTATCCAAAAAAGTAATAAAGCTGGCTTGGGGATTTCAAATAAACGTACAATCTATCATCGCTGTTGGTGGGCATTTTAGCTTCGATGTATGCCGTAATATTGGTGTTCAACATTTCACCCCCCATACTTATCAAGCCAAGTTTTTCTTTTGTCGCTACGAATGATTGATAATCCACATCCCACACCATTGGCGTTTTGGAAAAAAGAAAAGTGTAATCGTTCTGTTTTTTTGGAACGGCAAAAGAACCCAGGGCAATCCCATCAATTGCTTTTTTCATTTCTTCATTTTGTGGAAAAAAATTGGAAGCTGCCATTCTGTAAAACCTCATATCCTTGGCATAAATAATTGGTGTGGCGTCAAAAGTACTTGCCTTAAAATCATTTAACATTATCTTCATCAGGTTGTCAGGAATGATGAGTTTAATTCCCAACAACGTTTCAATAGAGGTTTTGGAATTCATGGCAGAGATGCCAAGAAGTGTGTCCACGATCATTTTACCAAACTCGGTTTTCACCGTCCCTGCCGCTTCGATGCTGATGTGCTTAAGCGCGCTCCCAAGTTGCAAAGCCCCCTCCATTTCTAATTTGGATTTCTTGTTGTCGTAAACCAATTGATTTCCCTTCACTGCACTGGACGTTCCAAATATTCGGGTAGAATCTCCAAAAATAAATTGGTCCGCCCTTTCATCGTATTGCATAAACCCTTTCACCTCCAGGATCGACCGGTCCTTGCGGAAATATTTTGGCATCAACACCGTAGGATAGGTTGAAGCGGTTTCCCTGCTCAAAAACAACCCGACATGCAAACTTTCACCCTCTGGGTTCAGAGGCGTTTTATATTCAATGGCCAGATCGTTTTTATCACCTTCACATTGGATGGAAAACCAGTGGTTGATCGGCAACGTCTCCGCTTCCATTTTAGCAAAGCCATCAAAGCCGAGGTTGGGCCGCTCTGCATTCAAATTGATGGTACCCTGAAAAATTGTCTTGTGGTCGATGTAAAATTTGTCCCTGATATTAATATCACCCGTTGCTCGGGTAACTGATTTTTTTTCACTTCGTTTTCCTTTTCCTACCCTGGTGCCAACGATTTCTTTAAATTCGATTTCTTGTTCTTTATCTCCAATATTGTATTCATAAAACCCTTTAGCCCGGTATTCTTTCCGACCTAGTATGTTCACCGTCGCACGGTTGATGACGTGGTATTTAGACACCGTGTCTGCAATGATCTTTGCATTGGTAAGCTGCGACATAACCGCACCGGCAGAAACTTCAATGTCACCTTTTTCAGGATAAACATAAGCATCGGACGAAACTATATACGGCACGCCTCCTATCTTTAACTGATTGGTTTTCAGGTCATAAAGTGCGGATTCTCCCTCAAAACGCAAAGAATCCTGATCAGGATGGGTAGATAAAAATTGCCCCATTTTCCCCTCAGCAGCTTTGAAGTTTACCGTTTCTTCTTTCATGTCCCAATCAAATTCGTTGAAAGAAGTTTCGTATTGATTATACGGCAAATAAGTGGTCAGGAATTCTGCATTGGCTTTGAACCTGCCGATCTGTTCATCAAAATCGACAAAGCCGTTCAGGTTGGAAGTGGACAGGGCGATTGCATCCGCATCAAAAGCTTTAATCTTAAGGTCGGTGGTGTCGGACGAAGCAGAATGCGCACCGAAGTTGAACAAATTGGAAGTCATGCTCGCTTTGTCCCAATCGAACAAGCCGAGGCCCTTTAAACCACCTGGCGTCAAAATCAAGGTGCCATCCAACTTATGGTTACCCTCTTTATAAAGTTCAAAAGGTGAATCTTTTGAAGTAATGTACATGCTGTCCTGATATGGCCTCCAATCCATTTTGATATCATAGCCCCTTACTTGAGGTACTTCCACCTCCCCTTCCCGGTCTTCCTCCATATCAAAGCGCTCGGCGCTCCCAGTCAATTGTTTTGGTCTGAAAATAATGTCATCCGAATCAAGAATGGCACCAAGGTAACTCAAAATTCCACCCCCTTTGAACCCTCTATTACTTAGGTCCATATTACCATCGAAAGTACCTTTGGCAAGATAAACAGGGGAACCGCCTGAGGGTGTTTTGGTGAAAAAGCCAAGAGAAGTATCTTCTTTTATTACAAGTGTTTCATCAAATACTGGAAATATATCCGCCGAATACATTTCACCTTTAAAATGGATATCCGAAGGACCGTAACGATCCAAGCTTGGGAAGCTGAACGGGGCCAGTTCAAAATAAAAAGAATCCCTTCTATAAACCCCTTGCTGAATGTTTTCACGATCATAAAACACATAGGAATTCTCTTTGCTTTCCAATGAAGGAAACATGTCTATCTCTTCTATCCCCGATTTATTCAAAGGGGCATCAATCAATAGCACACCGCTCAGGTTTTCGATCCTCGAACCCAGTCCGTAAGCCTCGGGCTGTTTATTCTTCATGATATTCCCGGTGGGTACATAGAGGTCCAAGAAATCCACCGAATCCATGGTAACGTTGAATTCATTATAAGAAAAATGAAAGTCCTTACCCGTGGCGACAGAAAATCCAGAGAACAACTTCCCAGCAAAGTCCATGTCCCTGTTTTGCTTAATTACAACAACCTTTGAGCGGGGTTTCAAAGCAACTTTTTGAGCAATGCTAAATTTGACATTCTCAACCCCATTTACGGCTATTGTATTTTTTTTCAAGTCGAATATGGCGTTTGTTTCCCTGGTTTCGGAAGTTACCGAGAGGTTGTCAAAATCCACCTTTTTTTGACTCGCATCTGCGTAATGGAAAACCTTGTCTTTTAACTCCACCATCTCCTCATCCGCATCATAATTGACAAACCCTTTTGCTACCAAATCGTACAATAATGATTTTATATTATCGACTGAATATTTAGGGTTCAGCTTATAAGCTAAGTAGTTGGCATCCAATATCTTATCGCCCGTTTCCAAATAAGCCACTTTCATCAATGCAATCGGATTTGTAGTGGCAATATTTTGTAACCTCCTATAATCACCCTCATCATAATATTTATCTGATTCAAAAACACTCGGCGTAGGGCTTTTAGCGAACCCAATACTTTTCCGCCCCACATAGATGCTGTCGGAATTGACAAAATACTCAAGCTTGTCAGAATAAATATTTATCTTGTGGAGTGAATTTAGGAAAGGATTACGGTCGCTGCCGCGCTGGCCACGGGTCAAGCTTAATACTCGGTCTTTTATCTGAAAACGAAGGTTTACCGAAGGGTGGTAAATCGAATCCTGATCAAAATACAAGGTAGATTCTACCCGCTCCCCAACGATCCTTTCTTCTCTCTTGATGGCAAACAATTCAGCAAATCCTTTGTAAATCAAATCGCCCTGATTATTGAACAGCGTCATCTCTGCTCTCTGTTTTGATGTGCCAAAACCATAAACAGTGGTTCCATGGAGTCGAAACCCGCCTTTGTAAACGATGCCTTCACCAATATCTTTGACTTCCAGGAATGTCTCGTTTGATTCAAAGCGTGGATATGACCCTTCCGTGGTTTTGTTCTGCACCACCAATTTGTCACTGAATTTTCCAATGATCTGCTGGTTCCCAAAAAACAACGGATAATGCATCTTGGCATTATTGGCAGTGTAAATACTTTTTTTAACCTCTACATAATAGGAATCCAATTCGACAAATACATTGCTTTCAAGTCCAAGCCGCTCCCAGGTTACCCGGCCACCACGGCCATGCCAAATTTTTTCATCTGGCAAAAAATAACCTGCCGTGTGAGCGATCGTTATGGTATCCGATTTCCTTGCTGCCAGCAAGTCCAGTTTTTCAAAGTTGATTCGTACAACACCATCCACAATTTCAATATCATCCTTAGCCGACCTCACCAGCCAGTTGACCCCTCCTTTGGAACTTTTCAATGCATTGTTGCTAAAATAATCATTGCTGAAATCAACAAAACTTTTGAATGCCTTCTTCCGGCGCTCGCTTGTTGTCAGCACCTCGCGCAGCACATTATGCCATTTCATAAAACGGGAATCGCCATCTTCTGAATTCTTGACTGTTCCTAAAGTCTTCAAATAACCAGCAAAATAAGGGTTGGCGGTCATGCGCTCTTTGAGCATCAGGTTGGAAGTGGAGATAATGGTATCTTTCTGCTCTTGGGTAAAATAACCGCTCTTAAATAATTTGTCGAACTCTTTGTAAAGATCCTCCATCGAAGAATTTTTACTTGCGGTCATAAAATCATTCAACTCATCAATAAAGGAATTCCCTATCGAAAATTCCTCCACCCGCTGTGATTGAAGCGGATTTATGGCATAGAAAAAAACAAAAAGTAAGCTTATCCAATATTTCATTTCGCTGAATTATTTGCAATGAGCAGTTTGCAGTAGGCAGTGAGCAGTATGCAGTGAGCAGTGAGCAGTATGCAGTAGGCAGTAAGCAGTAAGCAGTAAGCAACATACTGCCTACTGCCTACTGCCTACTGCCTTCTGCCTACTGCCTACTGCCTACTGCTAACCGTACACTGCACCGCCATCCAATTATTTTTTGTCAACGTTTTTTGAATGACGAACCCATTTTCGGCCAGGGCATTATGCATTTTATTTTGATCTTCTTTTACGAATCCAGAAAAGACTGCGGTTCCTTTTTCCAAAACTAAATCCGATAACGTATCGAGTGAATCCAAAATTACATTTCTGTTGATATTAGCAAGCACAATGCCGTAGCGCTGTCCATCTACTATTTTGATATTACCTTGGAAGGCATTTACGTTCACCACCTTGTTTGTTTCACAATTTTCGATTGTGTTTTGATAACTGGCTTCCTCAATATCGATTGCATCAATGAAGGACGCCCCAAGCTTGGACGCAAGGATGGCCAAAAGGCCCGTACCACAACCATAATCCAATACTTTTTTACCTTTAAAATCAATCCCCCTCATCAACTGGATCATCATAAATGTGGTCTCATGGTGTCCGGTGCCGAAGGCCATCTTTGGGGTTATGACCAACTCGTGTTCCACGCCACTCATGGATGGATGGAATTCTGCCCGCAAACCGCAAAAATCATCGACTTGTATCGGGTTGAAATTGGACTCCCAGATCTTATTCCAGTTCTCGCCTTTGATGAACTCTTGGTCAAATTTGAATTCAAACCTGGTCTGCAAATCTTTCATAAATTCCTCAATTTCAGTACTTTCGGAAGATTTTGGAAGAAAAGCATCAAAGCCATTATCATTTTCAACAAAAGTGTCAAAAGGTTGAAGGCTCATCAGGGCGATGAGCACCTCATTGTTGATGGGGTCAGTGATTACCTGGTATTTATAATAATCCATTTTGAATTAGACTTGCTCCAAAATAATGGGTTTCTAATAAAGGTACAAAAGAGACACAAAAGGAATCAAAGGAATTGCTTCAATAGAACAATTTGTAATTTAATTAGAAAGCCCTCAGCAATTCTCGCTATTAGCGAAAAATAAATATGGCCTATTCGAGCAAAGGAAAATCAATTTTGATTTCTCTTGCGATGAATCGATAAATAACGTTCATTGACAAACAAGGCAATAAATCAAATACTTGACGAGTCTTTT
>JAJCYI010000148.1 GCA_029263015.1 Saprospiraceae bacterium
GCGCCATGTAAACATTAGGCAAACGTGAGTTCTGGATAGCAATTTTATTGTCCCGTTAGGGACGGAACATGGGTAGCCAAGCATTTGCAGGGGCTTTTCGTCGTGCCGTAGGTACGCAACGTGGAAAATGTTACGTACCTAAGGGACGAAAAACACCGTTGGTTTGGCATTGCTACCCATGTTCCGTCCCTAACGGGACAATCAAAGGACTGAAACCGCCATAAGCTCTTGATTGTCAAGGATTATTATCCAGAACTCACGTTAGGCAAAGAAATTGCACTACTTAACTCATCCTGAATGACCCTTTATCCTCCCTGCAAATATTTTTCAAAAAAAATGCTAATTACTTCTACTTTAAGACTTTAAAAAATCTTCATTAAAGATTGATTTTGAATGGTTTAACACCTCATTTTTTAGATTTTCCACCTGAATCATTCACCATTTTTCAGGAAAATAAATAAAGCGAAAACCCTAATAAAATAAGGATTTTTGCCCTTTTGGGTTTCAAAATGCGAGAAAAAATAAATCGTTCAAAATTGGTGATAATCAATATAAGCTATTGATTATCAATTACTTTTAAAGTCTTAAAGTAGAATTACGGTCGTCAAATGTATTGCGAACCCCCAGATTCGCACTTTATTCTTTGATCGTTACTTAACACCCAGTGTCCGACGCCTCGCAGGGCGTCCGACACCTGTTCCAGAACAAAACCGACAATTTGGAAAAACCCTTGCGGATCTGGGGATTCGCAATACATTAAAATTAATTTCGATGAAACAAATAACGGCCTCAGTAATAGTCGTAGGAATACTTCTTCTAACCGCCTGTACAGCAGAAAAACCCCGTTATGAAGAAAGAGGTAAAGACAAAATCGGGCTTGACCTTTCAGGTCAACAAAAGATTGCAGTCGCCAATAAAGCGACCAATGGCACGCCTTCCAATATCGGAAAACGCACCGCCGAGGAAATGGTCGCCGCAGGGTTCAAGCGGTACGGCATCGAGAAGGGGATTTTGATATTCCGCCTTGATGGTGCGTTGAAAGGAACAGAAAATCTATATTTTGACCATTGGGGCTGGCGGGAAGGAAAATATACTCAGGCCACTGCCGATGTTGGAACTTATGACAAAAAAATAAACACCGCACAATTCCTCGATGGCGAGCGGCGGTACGAATACAATATCGAAACGGGAATAGCTAAATTTTTTGAAAGCGGCCAGGTACAAAGGTCTGCCGACCAATATGGCACCAAGGACATGACCATCGTCGGCGATGAAATGATTAAAAGAATGGGCGGTGTGGAAGATGGCACCAGTAAGGTGATGGGTATGGATTGCCAGATTTGGGACATCGACAAATACAAAACAGTCCTGCATATGTGGAAAGGCATCACCATGAAAGAACGTGCCTACCCTGAGAATATCCCTGTTGCCCGCACCTGCATTTCACTCGATACGACTGCTCCGCCACGATTGGAAAAGATGGTACTGCCAGCCAATATCAAACCTGAGAGGGTGGATTGATTGTTACATTGTTTTATTGCTTCATTGTTTGGCCAGCTATTTCATCGGGTGGTCATTGATTAACCATGAAACCATGAAAATTCCCTGTTACTTTGTGGTCTAATGCAACGATCAAAATGCCCATCCAAATAAAACTCCTCATCTGGTTTTACAATAAATTCCTGGAAATCAACCATCGGGATATGTCCGTTTTGGCGTACAGACGAGGAGTAGGAGGTACATCTGGAAAGGTACAAAGGCTACTGGAAGGTGTGCCAATTGTTTTACCGAAGGTGGTGGATGAATCAATTGAGGGGCGGGGCGGGGCTATTCCCATCCGGATTTATTTTCCAAACGAAAAAGAAGACCTGCCTGTCATCGTGTTTTTTCACGGAGGAGGCTTTGTGCTGTTTGGCCTTGAAGAGCACGACCTGGTTTGCCGGAGGCTCTGCCGGGACAATGAAGCCATCGTGGTGGCAGTTGATTACCGGCTGGCCCCAGAGCATAAATTCCCAGCGGCGGTCCACGATTGTTACGATGCGATTGTTTGGGTGGCTGCAAATATTCAGAGCTATAGGGGAAATGCGGAAAAACTGGCCGTTATGGGTGATAGTGCTGGCGGCAATTTGGCGGCAGTTATTTCCCAAATGGCCAGGGATTTGAACGGCCCAAGAATCACCGCACAAGTATTGATTTACCCTGTGATTGATGCTCGTCAACATCATCCTTCTGTGGAAGAAAATGCGGAAGGCTATATTTTGACAAAGGACTTAATGCACTGGTTTTTAGACCTTTATAAAAACGGGGAGACTGATGTGTTGAATCCACAGATGTCGCCGTTGTTGGCAGATAACCTTTCCAATTTGCCTCCGATGCTGGTTCAAGTTGCTGAATTTGACCCGCTCCGGGACGAGGGGATTGATTATGCGGAAAAGCTCAAAGTTGCAGGCAATCACGTGCAATTGACCAATTACAAGGGTTTGACGCACACCTATTTTTCGATGCCAAATTTTTCGAAAAAATGCCTTTCGGCACAAGAGGAGGTGCAGGTGTTTTTGAAGAAATGGTTTTATTAAACACAGAGGTGCAGAGACGCGGAGCTTTATGATTCTTTGCGTCTCCGCACCTCTGCGTTTAATACCTCTAATAAACCACCAATTTTGCAGTTCTTTCCACGCCTTCCCCGGCATCTATTTTCATAAAATAAATACCCTTTCTTAAGTCGGCATTTAACGGATAGACAGACTTTCCAGTTGGACTCTGAAATGTCCCAGCATGGTGCATGGCACCGTTCATGTCGAACAGTTGAACGGCAAGGCGGCGGGCGGTTGCTGTTGTGATTTCCAAAGAAATTACTTGCCCTTGGCGTACTGGATTTGGTGCAACTTTGACTTGTAGGCCAATGTCGCCAAAGTCAATCACAGCGTTTACGTCCTCGATGGTAATCTCTGTGCCAGTGACCGATGCACTTGCCAGTTTGCAAGTATCAACGACCACTTGCAATGGTATATTTGTTCCATCCAATTCGATCAGGGTGCTGCTGTTTATTGGAGCAGTAATATTGAAAACGAGGGTGAAAAGCACTTCGTCCGAGGAGACAGTAGTACCTTGGTCAATACCTTGGAAATGAGCGATTGCCAAACGCCCGGAATTTGGAGTGGAAGACCATGAATCGGGTCCAGAGGTTAAAACCCCAGATTCAATATCCGTTAGTTGGATAATGGAATCATCCCATTTCAAACCATACTGAAAAGCATTCACAGTAGTGAAGTCATTTGCTTTTACGTCAATCCACAGCGTGTTGTCGTCCACTTGGTTTGGCTCAAAATAGAATTCGGTGTTTATTGAAGATGTTTCAACCATTGATTCAGTAATGACATTGCCGGGCTGGATGGCAATGAAATCCTGAGCGTCCAGGCTTGTGCTCAGGGGGGCGTATTCATAAATTGTGCTTCCCAATGTTGGTTGGTCAGGGTCAAAATCGGTGGTGACAAACTTCCATTCTGAGAAATTATTTCCAACGGATAAACCGAGGATAATTTTTCTCAAAAGAACTAGGTCGAATGTGGTTATGGCTGTAGAACCATTTGCATCAGCAGCCACTATTTGGTAATAATTGAGTTGGTCGAGACCTAAGATATGGGGCGTGATTTTTACCAAATCCAGAACAGTCACCCCATTTACAGGATCGTCATTTTCTTTTGTTGCTGACATGGTGTAAACTGCTGAGTCAATATTTTCAAACAGAAAATACCCATACGAATCTGTAAAAACAGGGCAGAGGTTGGTCATGGTCATGACCACATCTTCAACAGGCCCTCCATACCAGGCATTTACATAACCTGACACGCTGAGATCTCCCGACTGCCCAGCCATTTCAACAAAATCATCGCCGATGGTGTGGCTGTACATGTTGGTGAGGACAGGTTCGTTGAAATCAAAATAAATGGCCGCCGTGTTATTGACAAGTGTGCCCGTGGGGAGGTCATGTTTTTGAGAAACAGTGAATTTTACAAAACCGTGAGAGGCTTGTTCGTTCACATTACTGTCGGGCAGCATGACGTTGGCGAATGAAAATTCCAACACGCCTTCGCCATTTATTTCAAAGTCATAAGGATGGCTTGATGCACCGGGCTTCACCCTGGTTGGGTCAAGAAATAGAGAGAGTGTGTCCACAACTACGATATTAAAAGCAGTGTCGGTTCCTGTGTTCTGAAAACGGATTTTGTATTCGATGTTCTGATCCGCCCGAATATAATGGGCGGCACAAAAGCCTTTGGGATAGCCGATTTTATCATTGGGGTCAAATGAGCCTATGTTCTCCTGGCAATCCTCGTCGATAGCAGGATTTTCTTCATCCTCTGGAAATTGGGTAACAAATCCGAGGCTAAAACTGCCTCCACCATTTGTGCCACAGCCCTCGACTGCATCGGTCGTAAAAGTCTCATGTGGGTGGTTCGACGCTTCTGGCATTTCGACCCGCCAGGTTGAGCCATTCGCCTCAACTACCAACGAGGTTGATGCTTGGCTAAGAAGCTGAATAGGATCACTGGTGAGGAAGATCATGTCGTCTTCGATAACGATGAACTCCAGTGGCTCGGCCATGTCATCGCCAAGGTTTTTTATTTCAAAACGGACGGAATCGCCGTCACAAATCCCTGTTATTTCGAGGTCGGAGCCATCCCACAATGGGTTGGTTGGTACGCAGGGATCGTCAGGGAAGATGTGAGCGGTAGAGCAATGGGTTTGCCCCAAAACAGCATCACAGTCCACTTCGACTTCCACATAGAAACTGCCGCAGTCACCGGTTTCCACATCGCCGATTGGGAATGTATAGACATTGCCATTGACTGCCGACCAGGGCAGGGAACTGCTCAATATGTTTAAATAAGAATCGAATTCGATTTCAACATAAGCATCAGTGGCGACAAGTGTACCATCGTTACAATAATAAACATGATAATTTGAGCTTAAACAACGACGCAGAAACGGGGCGGTGAAGTCAACAGATAATGAGGGGCAATCCAAAAATGCCTGAGATGGAAAATCAACGATTTTATTTTCAAAAGTGTCTAATGAGACGATTTGAGTAGGAGTACAGGCAGTCCAAAGATCGTTTTCTGGGAGGATAATGGAGATGTCATATGTGCCTGGAAATAAGGACTTACTGTAATTCCCACTTACATCGGTAGTAACATAGTTGGTAGTTCCATTTCCATCAAATTGTATGATCCAGTTTTCCATTCCTGATTCCCCTACGTCGTATAAGCAGTTGTCGTTTAGATCATTATAAACATTGCCACTTAGCGTGCTCGCATTTAGGCAGAAGGAGCTTTGAATCCAGTCGATTGATTCGCCATTGGAATCTATGATTTTATCAGGAGTAGGGTCGCCCCCAACGGTAATAGCGGTAGTGTTGCCACTGACAGTTTGGAAGTTGAGGGTAAAGATGGGGGCGCAATCGGGAACAGAAACTCCACTTACATTTGGGTCAAGCCATGAAAAGGTAATTGTCCCTTCACCCGCTAAGGTGCTACCGAAATTTGATCCTGTCAAGCCGGGCAAAGCCATGCCTTCAGCAGATACGAATTCCATCTCGGCAGGATCCCATGAAAGGGAAAACTGCATGGATAAAATATCATTGAAATTATAAACTGTGAAATCGGCTGTTACATCGTTTCCGTTTTGAACAGGTTGAATGGTGAAGCCAACTTCTGTTTGGCCAAATAAAGGGAGGGCAAAAAGAAAAAAAACAAGGGTGCGGAAAACGGTTTTAAGTAAGGATATTCTCATCATGGGAAAAGGATTTAAAAATGTCTTTGGTTATTTGCTTTTGGCTTTTGGCTATTGACTGGTGAATGATGGGTCTGCAGCAAATGCCAATTGCTTTCCATATTTTTTGATGATGCAAAAGTGCAATCAAAACATTGGGGGTACAAGGACATTTTATTCTATTTGTAAAATGATTTTTTGTAAAATACTTCCTTTAATGATTTGTTTTTATTGGTTTTGAAATAAATTTGTCTAATAAGTTATTCGAAATTTAAATTTTCAGAGGTGACACTTTTCCAAAAAGGTGTCACCTCTGCTTCGACCCATTCCAAAAATGCAGAACACCCGACTCCTTTCGCTCCTCCGCACTTTCAGCAAAAAAGAACTCCGAGACTTGCAGAAGTTCACCGCTTCCCCATTTTATAACCAAAGAAGAGACGTGGCAGATTTGCTCGATGTGCTCAGCGATTGTATCAAAGATGCGGGACATATCCCTGACAAAAAAAACGTTTTCAAAAAACTGTATGGGGCATCAGGTAACTTCGATGACCACAAGGTACGCATGGCGATGAGTTTTTTGATGAAACTCGCCGAGCAGTTTCTCGTGCACCAAGGTTATTTCAAGGAAGAAGTAGCTGTAAAAACCCGCCTCGCTGGCATTTACCGACAGCGCAATTTGCCAAAACATTTTGAGCGAACCATTCGGGAAGCACAGCAGGGGCTGGATAAAATGGCGTTGCGAAATGCCCATTTCTATAACCTCGACCACGACCTGCAAATGGAGGAATTCCGCTTCAACGCGGCCCAGCGCCGCATTGCCGATCATAACCTTCAGTCCCTCACTGACAATCTTGATATTATCTATTTTTCAAAAAAACTAAGACAGGGCTGCTTGCTTTTGTCCCATCAGGCGGTTTACAAAAAGGAGTACCGGTTTGGGCTGTTGGATGCTGTTTTGTTGGAAGTGGAACAGGAAGGATTGCTGTCCATTCCTGCTATTTCGGTTTATTATTATTGTTATCGTTCGCTCACGCAACCAGATGAGCCGAGTTATTTTCACGAGCTGACAAAACTACTGGTAGAAGAGGGGCGTAGATTCCCAAAAGATGAAATCGCAGACCTGTATTTATTGGCTATCAATTTTTGTATCAAAAGGTACAACGAGGGTGAGGCGGCGTATCTATCCGATGAATTCAACTTGTACAAAGATGGCCTGGAGAAAAGCTATTTGTTGAACAACGGCATGCTGTCGAGGTTTGCTTACCGCAATGTGGTGACCACGGGCCTGGTGCTGAAAGAATACGATTGGGTGGAAAATTTCATCCACCAGTTTAAAGACAATTTGGAAAAAAGCTACCGGGAAAGCATGTTCAGTTTTAGCTTCGCCCGTCTGGAATTTGAGCGCCATAATTTTGGGGCCTCCCTCGAACTATTGCAAAAATCCGAATACCGAGACCTTTTGCTCAACATCGCTGCAAAGGCCCTCATGCTCAAGATTTTTTATGAAACTGATGAGTACGATGCA
>JAJCYI010000149.1 GCA_029263015.1 Saprospiraceae bacterium
TGCATCGTACTCATCAGTTTCATAAAAAATCTTGAGCATGAGGGCCTTTGCAGCGATGTTGAGCAAAAGGTCTCGGTATTCGGATTTTTGCAATAGTTCGAGGGAGGCCCCAAAATTATGGCGCTCAAATTCCAGACGGGCACCGTACCGCCTTTTATGAAAACGGAATATCCGCCCAATCGCATCCGACAGCTCTTTTTTGTTCCCTCTCAAAATTTACGTTTGCCCGTTCAGCCATGCATAATAAGCACTCCGTGACACACCCAGGACCAAACATGATTTCGTTACCCCGAATTCTAAAGATAATACTTTTATTACCCCGTATACTAGGTTCAATTCGGACGGCTGAAAATGCCCAATGCTTTTTTTAAAATATCCCGTTCCGCTCCTAATTCCTTGACTTGCTTTCGTAGCCGCTTAACCTCTTCTAAATCTTTTGAATCCGTGGCGTTATTAGTCTTATTCGCTTCGCTCCGCCAACGATATATCAATTGCTCATTTATTCCAAACGAGGACGCAAGCGACGGTACGCTCCGGCCGTCAACGTTCATTTTTAGAATATTCAATTTAAATTCCGCATCATAACGACGACGCTTGTTCGATTCTTTCTTTTCCATATGGACACAAATTTAAGATAGTTTCGTGTCCTGATTTATTAGACCATCTCAATAGAAACAAACTGGTACGAAATAATTATTTCCCCAAAATGAACTACCCCGCCACAGGACTGCTAAGGCTTTTTTAAACACACACTTTACCGCTTTACCCTTCTACGACTCCTGACACCATTGGGACGGTTTTTCTTCGCTTCCTGCCCACCACCCTTGCGCTGTTTTATCAACTCCCTCTTGGCCGTCTGCTTCTTATTTACCAATAATCTTTCAATCAGATCACCTCGTCCCAAGGCAGTCAGTTTTGCCTTTATCGCATGGTAGTTTTCTTTTTTATACCAAAAAAAGAAAAGGTGCTGCTTTTGTTTTTCCTTCTTTGTCTTGGCAGCGTAAACGGGCCGTAAAGTATAAGGGTGAAGCCCTGTGTAATAAATGACCGTGGCCACAGTCATTGGTGTTGGCGTAAAGTCTTGCACCTGCTCTAGTTTGAAGCCCATGTCTTTTGTCTCGGCAGCAAGGTTGGCCATTTCTTCCTCTGTGCTACCTGGGTGGCTGGAGATGAAATAGGGAATCAGAGGCTGGTTGAGCCCATGCTTTTTATTGATCTTTTCGTACTTCTTTTTGAATTCATGGAAATGCTTGAACGAGGGCTTCCGCATTATTTTGAGTGTAGCATCGGAGGTGTGTTCGGGTGCTACTTTGAGGCGTCCGCATATGTGCCGACTTACGACCTGATCCATGTATTCATGGAGAGAGCCATCGTTCTGTTTGTTGTAACTATCCACAAGTAGATCATACCGAATTCCGCTGCCAACATATGCGTTTTTCACCTTCGGGTGGCTGTCCACTTTTCGGTATAGTTCGGTCATGGCCGTGTGGCTGGTATCGAGGTTGTTGCAAATGACAGGGTGGATACAGGAGGGCGCAACACAACGGTCACAGATAGACTGCACCTTGCCCTTCATTTTATACATATTGGCCGAAGGCCCACCCAAGTCAGATATATTCCCTTTGAAATCAGGCATTTGCGTAACCTTATCTACTTCCTTCAAAATGGACTCTTCTGACCTGCTGGCCACGAATTTGCCCTGGTGTGCAGAAATGGTGCAAAAGCTACAGCCACCAAAGCAACCACGGTGCATATTGATGGAAAACTTGATCATTTCATAAGCCGGAATAGCACCACGCTTTTTGTATTTTGGGTGTGGCAACCTTGTATAGGGTAGATCGAAAGAAGTATCAATTTCACGCTCTGTCATTGGTGGGTAGGGCGGATTGATGACAAGATTGTTCTCCCCTACTTCCTGCACCAAGCGTTTTGCCTGCACCTTGTTAGACTGCTGCTCAATATGTTTAAAATTAGAAGCAAAAGCTTTTTTGTCTGTGAGGCAAGTTTCATGAGAAGACAAAACCAGGTCTTCCCACTTTTTCATTTTGGGCAGCTGCTCCTCTTTTGGTTGCAGGACTGCCGTCTGGGGTATCGTTTTGAGGCTGGAGAAAGGAACACCCTTTTTTTGCAGGCGGATGATTTCCCGCAAGGGCATTTCACCCATTCCATACACGAGCATGTCAGCGCCGCTCATCGTCAAAATATTGGGGAACAATTCATCCTTCCAATAATCATAATGAGTCACTCGACGCAGCGAAGCCTCGATCCCACCTATCAAAACTGGCACATCGGGGTAAATACTCTTCAGGATCTGCGTATATGTTTTCACAGCGTAGTCGGGCCGAAAATCCGAAACGCCACCTGGCGTATAAGCATCAGTCGAGCGTTTTCTTCTTCCGGCCGTGTAATGGTTGACCATCGAATCCATGCAGCCAGCAGTGACGCCAAAAAACAAGTTCGGTTTACCGAATTTCCTAAAATCCCGGAGGTCGTCCTGCCAGTTGGGCTGAGGGATGATCCCCACCCGCAGGCCCTCACTTTCCATGATCCTTCCGATCACTGCATTCCCGAATGCTGGATGATCCACATAGGCATCGCCGGAAACGATAATTACGTCCAATGTTTCCCAGCCCCGATTGTCCAATTCCTTTTTTGTGATCGGCAGCCAGTCGGTTATTTTATTTTCTATTATTGGTAGGTTTATCATCTATGGGTCGTGATTGGTAAAACCGTGATTAGGCTGCTGGGGTTAATATATCACATAATAAATCAGTTAGGAAATATCTTAAGGCATAGCGACGGAAAGCGAGGAATTCCAATTTGGTATTTTCACTTTCTCTTTTAAACTTTCTAACAAGAACCATTATATCTTGTGCAACTTCCTCTTTTGTTTTGCCTTCCAGAACTTCACTTTGAATGTCATTTGTGAAATTATCCCATAATTCTTTCCTTCTATCGTTTAAATAATTCCGATCAATTTTGCAAGTCTCAATGGTATATGTACCCCTTGTACCACTGGGCAAAATGAGGCCATCTTTTTGAAACGCGAACAATCCTTCAGCATCTTCTTTTTCGGGGTTTATCAATCGGGGTTGTTCAACAACATCATAACTTGCTGAAAGTGTATTGATTTCATTGATTTTGTTTGGATCGAAAACAGCTCGATTACCTGCTATTTCAAATCGGTCTCTCTTGAATAAGTTGCAATAAAAACATGCAAATAATAAATTGCTCCATGCAAATGCCAACCAATAATAAATACTTTTGGGGCGGAAATGCTCCACATGGCTTGCTTCTACTTTTTGTTCACAAAAGGCACATTTGCCATTATAAACATCAAACAACATCTTCTTGATATCGGCCATCTTGTACCTCTTATCAGTGGTAGAAGACTTTTTTGGGTCGCTCCTTTTTGAATGACTTCTTGCCGGATGCGGTGGGTTGTTGTGGCGGAACGATTTATAGATGGAATTTGCAGGGAAGCCGGAACTTGAATCAGGTCTTTTTCAATCTTTATCATGGTTTTTATTAAGATAGTTCTTCGTCTAATGCTTCGTCTATCATGTTATTAATTTCTTTTTCTGAAAAATAGACCTCCCCTTCTTTTCTCTTTTTTTCTAATCGCTCGGAAATTTTGCGATAGATGCGGCTATGCAAAAAATCATCGCTTGTATCAAGTGCTGGACTTGATTTCGCCTTCCCATTCATACGGGCATCGTCCAAGCCAAATAGAGGGGATGTCAAGACAGAATTGGCCATCAAGTCTTTCATGTTTTTTTTAAAATATGGTTCACTGATTTTTGTCTTTCCTTTTTCTTTATAAACCCTATAGAACACTGCATCATCACTTGCTCCTAGCAATGTCACAGGACTGTGGGTTGTAAAAAAGAATTGTACCTTGGGAAACCATTCTCTCAACCTCTTAACTATCCGCTTTTCCCATCGGGGGTGCAAGTGGAGATTGATCTCATCAACTAAGACGGTCCCCTCAAATTCTTTTATAATTGCCACTTCGTGTTGGTTCGCAGAAAGACGAGCAACCATGTCACATACCCACGTGATGACAGATTTATACCCTTCTGAAAGTTGTGAGAATTTCATCCGTGTCCCCTTTTCTAAATATCTAACACCATTTGAATCAATTTCTATTTGTACATTTTCGTCCACTAAATCTGAAATGATTCTTTTGGCAGATGCAAGTGATATGAAAGGGCCATCAGTAAGAGCTTTCTTTGTTTCTTTTTCAAGCTCTTTGGTATATAGGTTCATTAACCATCGTTCTGGACTAATTAAGAATCGGTCGTCATCAAAAAGAGTCATGAAACCATATTGATCAGCGTTTTCACTGTCACTACGGGAACGGTGAACACCATAAGCAAGATAGGAATAATAAGGATTTATAATACCGCTTTCATAAGTAGGAAAAGAAGACCTATTACCATAAGAATTAATGCCTGAAAGCAAACATTTTGGGTTTGCTTTATATAAGTCCATGATTCCTCCTGTTTCCTCCCAATCAGTATCCATTTCAATAAAGCTTCCACGAAACGCTAATAAAATGGCCATTAAAACCAATGTCTTACCATCGCCATTTTCTCCCATCAAATAAACCTCTTTCTTATTGGCCAATTCCTTCATTTTTACCTCTTCAATAGTAAAGAAGTTTTTAGCTTGAAAATCGGCTATGTATCCACTGTTTATGTATTTGACCTTATTTTTTTTCATTTTACTCATGGCTATTTCCTACAAAGTTAACTGATTATTCACTAAAAACATTTAAGCTATTATTGTTTATAAATACGCCAATATAGAAGCTACTCCTCTCAGCACTGCTCCAGCAACCACCCTTTCTCCGCCACCGATTTGGCCATTTCGATCTCCCTTTTCAAATTGGCCAGTGCTACCCTGTCCATTGATTCCAGTAACTTGCGGGTAAATTGTATGGTGTTCAGATAATGCTCCTTGTGGTAGCCCATGATGTCCTTGCGGCGGAGGAAACGCTGCATGGCATTGAGA
>JAJCYI010000150.1 GCA_029263015.1 Saprospiraceae bacterium
GAAGGTCGTCGCGCCAAGATAAATCTGGCATGTAAGGAGTTATAATATAACAAATACATAAAGTTGTCCAGTGGGTGGAGATCCCACCTAAGCAAAGTATAGCCAACAGCTTAGTAGCAAATTTCGCATGCAAACTAGCAATGGGATGTATGAAGCCGAGAGGAGCAAGGATTTAGGCCGTGTAACTGAGCCTCGAAAATGAAGTTGATTGTGGTCAAAGGATAAACTCGAAAGAGGGAAAGCCGACATCGTCGACCTGATGGAAGGCAGCAGTCTTGAAAACGCTATGGCAAGTGGACAAGACACCACCGTGGTCCGAGAGCAGGGCATGAATTCAAAAGGATAACCCAGGAACTTGGGAGAGCCAGCTATCTCCTTGAAAAAAAGCGGAAAGAGAGTCGCCGGCGAAAAGAACTCTAGGCACCCCCAATCAACTTGCAGAGAGGGTGTGAGCGAAGAACACGAAGCAATGCAAGTAACAAGGTATCGCAAACCGAGCGACAAAGCGAGTGATGCGAGAAGGATAGTTGGCAGTCTTAGTGGATCATAGTACCGCAGATTTTTTTTTTTAAGAAAGATCGAAAAAGTGGGGAACTGAGGCCCAAGGGACCCATTACAGGGAAGGTGAAACCGGGTATAACGAGAGTTGAGGAGAAACACAGGAGGTACAATGAGACCAGAAAGTGTGTACACAAAACTTCAACGAATAGCGCAACAAGCAGCAAACTTTCCAGAAAGAGTGTTCACAACACTAGTGCACTTGATTGACGAAGAATTCTTAATAGAGGCATACCATAGAATACGCAAAAATGCAGCACCAGGGATAGATGGTATGACAGCAGAAGAATATGGACTGAACCTGGAAAAGAATGTAAGTGACTTACTCGAAAGAATGAAGTCAGGCAAATACAGGGCAAGTCCAGTCAAGAAAGTACGTATAGAGAAAGAAGATGGCAGTATACGAGAATTGGGAATATGTCAATTCGAAGATAAGGTAGCGCAAAAAGCGGTGGCGATGATACTAAATGCGATCTATGAGCAGGATTTCTACGATTTCTCGTATGGTTTCAGGCCAGAACGCAGCGCACACCAATGTTTGCGCCATCTGCGTAACAACTGCATGCAAAAGAACATAAACTGGATAGTGGATTTAGACATTTGTGGCTTTTTCGACAATCTGGATAGAAACCATCTGAGAGAAATAATAAAGCTCAGAGTCAATGATGGAGGATTGTTACGACTAATAGGAAAATGGCTAAAAGCGGGAATCCTAGATGGCGAAAACCTAAGCTATACAAGCAAGGGAACGATCCAAGGGGGAACCATAAGCCCAATATTAGCAAACATCTACCTCCATACGGTAATGGATAAATGGTATGTAGAACAAATCAAGCCAAAATTAGGAGAACAAAGCTGTGTAGTAAGGTTTGCCGATGACCGTGCGCCACGAACGCGCAAGAGAAGTTTCAAAGTGCTTGAAGCGATAGGATAACAGCCGAGTTATGGGGATCTCAGCAGTAAAACCCTTCCTGCGTTAGTCAGAGACCGGATAAACGACAGGGCTAAAAAAATAAGCGGTCTCTAGTCGCTATCAAGATTTGAAGTAGATCGAAGCGCGATGCTGCACAAGAGATGAGGGTAGGCCCCTCGAAACCGACTTACAGGAGTAGGTTTCAAACCACCTTACGCTGCAATGGTAAAGAGTCATTGTGGTGAGCGGTTAAGGAAAAGGCACAGCGAGACTGCGTCAGGTAAGTACCAAGAAGACGAGTGAAGCCGAACCACTGAAGAAGCGTCGAAAGCGCATGAATGGATGTCAAAACTGGGAGGTGTCGTTGGCCCAGGATAAGCCTAAGAGAAACCTGTTTACTGCTTAGGTGGCACCCGGCGTTAAGGTGGCGTGAACTTGGTACAGGCTCTAGTGTGGAACGTGGGAACCTGTCGCCCTGATGTTAAAGGAGAAACTCAAGTGGAGGCCCCACAAGAGTGAGAGTACTGATGCAGGGCACAGGGACGGAGCAACTTGTAGTAGTGAAGAAATCTTTGTAATGAAGGTGGAGCGAAGGAGTTGCATTGTTCAGTTGAATTGGTTGGTCAACCAAACTTGGGAGGAACCAATGAAGGAAACAAGGCCAAAATCGTTTGAAATTTCAACGCAAGCAGTAAGGTATGCATATAGACGAATAAAAGAAAACAAAGGAGGCGCAGGCGTAGACGGAGAAACAATAGAAGAGTTTGAAAAGAACCTGGAAAACAATCTCTACAAGATTTGGAATAGGATGTCATCAGGGAGCTATTTTCCTCCACCAGTACTCCAGGTGGAAATTCCCAAGGAAGGAGGAGTAAGAAAATTAGGAGTTCCCGCAGTATCGGATCGTATAGCCCAGATGGTAGCAAAGGTATATCTAGAGCCAAAGTTAGAACCACATTTCCACACTGATTCATATGGTTATAGACCAGGAAAGTCAGCAATACAAGCATTGAAAACAGCGAGAGAGAGATGCTGGCGCAATGATTGGGTGGTGGATCTTGACATCGAAAGATTTTTCGATACTCTGGATAGAGACTTACTAATGCTAGCACTTAAGAGGCATACAGACTGTAACTGGATACTGCTTTATGTGAAAAGATGGTTGGAAGCTCCGATACAAAGACCTGAAGGCAAGATAATACAGCGAGAGCGGGGGACCGCGCAAGGCTCGGTAATTAGTCCGCTACTTTCAAACTTGTATTTACACTATGCTTTTGATGATTGGATGAAAAGGAATCATTCTAACATTCCTTTCGAGAGATACGCTGATGACGCGATAGCGCACTGTAAATCAGAAAAGCAAGCCAAAATGCTACTGGATGCTATCGAGAAGCGAATGGCAGAATGTGGGCTAAAGCTGAATCAGAAAAAGACAAGGATTGTTTACTGCAAAGATGATGACCGACGTGGAAATTATCCCAACGACTCATTTGACTTTCTAGGATACACCTTTCGACCACGACTTAGTAAAAACAAATGGGGGAAGCATTTTATAAACTTTACTCCAGGTGTCAGTAACAAAGCGAAAAAGAGAATGAGTGATAAAATCAGAGAATGGAGAATACAGTTGCGCAGTGATAAAACCCTAGAGGATTTATCTCGAATGTTCAATCCAGTAATTAGAGGTTGGATCAACTACTTTAAACACTTTTATAAATCTGCGATGTACCCAACATTAAGAAATCTAAATTGCATACTAGCTCGTTGGGCGATGAGAAAATTCAAAAAGTTAAGACGGCATAGGCGCAGATCAATGCATTGGTTAGGGGAAGTTGCAAAACGAGACCCAAGACTCTTTGCACATTGGCAACTAGGTGTTTTACCTGATATGGCTGGACAATAGGAGGCGGATGAGCGGAGACGTTCATGTCCGCATCTGTGAGAGCGTGAGGGGGTGGTTCCCTTGCGCTACTCGACT
>JAJCYI010000151.1 GCA_029263015.1 Saprospiraceae bacterium
CCATCAACGATTTAAATGAGACTTTGTGTACCGGTAGCAGCATTCTTGTAAATGGGACAACTTATGACGAAGCCAATCCAACTGGTACAGAAATAATTGCTGGAGGAAGTACATTTGGCTGTGACTCAACTATTAATGTAAACCTGACCTTCAACAACTTTGCTACCAATTCCATAATTGAAGACCATTGCGACGGAGATGGCTACAGTGTATTGGTCAACGGTACCAATTATGACCAAAACAATCCATCAGGTATGGAGACCATTGTCGGCGGCAGTTACCTTGGCTGCGATTCCATTATCACCATTAATCTATCGTACAACGCAACTTCTCTTGGCAGTGAAACCTACACTGGCTGTGCCGGCGACGGCTATTCGGTGACAGTAGATGGGACTGTTTACGACGAAAGCAATCTAACCGGGACAGAGGTACTGACGAATGCAGTTGGCTGCGATAGCACAGTGACCGTCAATTTAGTTTACAAATCTAATTCCGCTGGTAGCGAAACATATATGGGTTGTGTGGGGGATGGCTATTCTGTGACGGTTGACGGCACTTTCTACGATGAGAATAACCCAACCGGGACAGAAATATTGACGAATGCTGTTGGCTGCGATAGCACGGTGACCGTCAATTTAGTTTACAACGCACCTTCAACTGGTAGTGAAACCTACACTGGCTGTGCCGGCGACGGCTATTCTGTGACTGTGGACGGTACTGTTTATGACGAGAATAATCTGACGGGCACAGAAGTGCTGACGAATGCTGTTGGCTGCGATAGCACAGTGGCCGTCAACTTAGTTTACAATCCAAATTCTATTGGCAGCGAATCTTATACAGGTTGCGAAGGCGATGGTTATTCCGTGACCGTTAATAGCACTGTTTACGACGAGAACAATAAAACGGGTACAGAAGTGCTGACGAATGCGCTGGGCTGTGATAGTACCGTGACCATAAATCTGACATACAATGCTCCCTCTGCTGGGAGTGAAAACTACACGGGCTGTGAAGGTGATGGCTATTCCGTGATGGTTGACGGCATTGTTTACGACGAAAACAATGCAACGGGCACAGAGGTACTGGCCAATGCAGTGGGCTGTGACAGCACGGTGACGGTCAATCTGGTGTTTTACCCAAATCCCGTCAATGATTTAAATGAGTCATTATGTGTCGGAGGTAGCATCGTTGTTAATGGCACGACTTACGACCAATCCAATCCAACTGGGACAGAAGTAATAGTAGGTGGAAGTTCGTTTGGCTGCGACTCGACCATAAACGTCACTCTGACCTTCATTAGTTTTGTATCCAATTCAATTATTGAACACCATTGCGATGGAGATGGCTATAGCATCCTGGTCAATGGAACCATTTATGACCAGGGCAATACATCGGGCGTAGAAACCATTGTTGGCGGGAGCTATCTAGGCTGCGATTCCATTATCACCATTACACTTTCATATTTGCCAAATACTTCTTTTTCCATCATGGAAGAACAATGCGAAGGTGATGGATTTAGTATAATGGTGAACGGTACGACTTATGATGAAAACAACCCAACAGGAACAGAAATATTGATGAATGCAAATGACTGCGATAGCACGGTAACGGTCAACCTACAATTTTTACCAACTTCGGATTCGAGCATTTTCGAAATTATTTGTAATGGGGAAGTCTATAGTTATGAGGGGCAGGATTACACAACTACTGGAATCTATGAATTTACCTATCCTGCTGCAAATGGATGTGACAGTACATTCACATTGGACCTGACCGTTCAGGAAGCAACAGACCTCATGCTCGCTGAGACTATTTGTCCTGATACCACTTATAATTTTTATGGGCAGTTGCTCTCGGCAAGTGGTATTTATTATGACACCTTGTATTATGCTTCGGGTTGCGATAGCATCAGGGCCACCCTTGATTTGACGGTGCTCGCTGATTGCACGCCAGTCTTTGACCTTGCCCTTCGGAAAACATTGGCCGCAGGCCAAGCCGAGTTCGTCAGTATTGGTGATACCGTCGAATTTACGGTTTATATTTTCAATCAAGGAAATATGGATGCGTATGATATTTCGATGATAGACTACCAACCGATCGGTTTTGATTTCCTCGAAGTTTTGAGTGCTGGTTGGGTGGATTTTGGAGCGGGGCCAGCCTGGTTCTTGCCATTTTTGCCAGCAGGCGGTTCAGATTCCCTGAACATTTCCTTTTCCGTAAATGCCAATGGGGGTGTTGAAGACTTGATTAATTATGCAGAAATTTCCTCTGCTGATGACGATATGGATAGCAATAATACTGATCCCACCGATACCGATTCCACACCAAATGCTTTCTTGTTCGATGATCCGGGAGGGGAGCCAGGTTCGCCTGCCGATGATGTGATCACAGGTGACGGTACCGGCGCTGTTGGCACAAATGACCCATTGACCGATGAGGACGACATGGATGGCGCTGAAGTACAACTGATCGTTTTGACACTTGGGAATTTGGTTTTCGAAGATTTTGAAAATGATGGCATTTTCAATAATAATGACGAAGGCATAGAAGGGGTAACTGTGAAAGTTTTTGAGGTTGGCGCCGATGGTCTAAAAGGGACTAACGATGATGTGTTAATTGATTCGACAGTTACCGACATCAATGGGGAATACCTTTTTGAAATAATTGAAGAAGGACTTTATTATGTGAAATTGACCGGTGAGGGCATTCCCGCCGATTATGTCAGTTCAACAGGCGAAGGTGTAAACGACCTCGATGCAAATGGGCCATACGAACCGATAACTGGGACGGACGACAATGTTGATTCAGAAGACGATGGCACCCAAATGGGTGTGATGGTAATGAGCGATACAATCCGACTGGTTTTTGGCGATGAGCCAACTGGTATGAACAACAATGAAAACCTCACCGTTGATTTTGGACTATATGAACCAGTGCCAATGACTTTGGGCAACCAAGTCTTTGAAGACAAGGACAACGATGGTATTTTCAACAACAGTGATGTTGGCATTGTAGGTGTCGAAGTTGAATTATATGACTTGGGCGATGATGGTGAAAAAGGGACTAACGACGACAATCTGATTGATACCCAAACAACAGATGGAGCTGGACAATACCAGTTCACTAATCTGACAGAAGGGCTTTATTATGTGAAATTAAATGGAAATGGCATTCCCGTCAATTTTGTAAGTTCAACAGGCCAAGGGCCTTTTGATATGGACGGTGCAGGGCCATTCGAGCCAGCTTTCAATACCGATTCCAACCTCGACAATGTGGATGATGGAGCGCAAATGGGAGCAATGGTCATGAGTGATACCATTCGCCTGACACTTGACGACGAGCCGGAAGGAAATACCAATAACACCGTTGATTTTGGTTTATTCGAACCACGGGAAGAACCTTCCTTGACTTTGGGCAACCAGGTGTTCGAGGACAAGGACAACGATGCCATTTTTAACAATGATGACATGGGTATTGAAGGAGTGGAAGTCGAATTGTACGACCTCGGAGACGATGGCATAAAAGGCACCAATGATGATAACCTGCTTGATACCCAGACAACTGACTCAATCGGGCAGTACCAATTTATTGATCTCCTTGATGGGCTTTATTATGTAAAATTGAACGGCACGGGCATTCCATCAGACTTTGTAAGTTCGACTGGACAAGGGCCAATGGACAATGATGGAGCAGGGCCGTTTGAGCCAGCCTTTAATACTGACAATAACTTGGACAATGTCGATGACGGTGCTCAAATGGGAGCTATGGTGATGAGCGATACCATTCGATTAACAGAAGGTGGCGAGCCAGATGGTGACATCAACAATACGGTTGATTTTGGTTTGTACAAGCCAGATATTGTTGCCTCATTGGGAGACCTTGTTTGGTTCGATGACAATGTGAATGGACAGCAAGACAATGGTGAAAATGGTGTGCCCGGAGTTGAGGTGTATTTATTTGACCTCGGAATCGATGGCCAGAAAGGGGGCGGGGATGATAATCAAATTGATTTCACTACGACCGATATTGACGGTTTATACTTGTTTGCCAACTTGCTTCCAGGTTCCTATTATGTGCAGTTTGACCTCAATACTTTGCCATCCGATTATTTTGTCACCACACCAAATGATGGAAACGACACATCGGACAGCGATGCCAATAGCATGGGTATGACGGATGTGGTCACACTTATGCCAAATGAGGACAATACAACATTGGATATGGGGATTTACGATCCCATGTTTGACCTTGCTTTGTTTAAAACACTTGCACCTACGCAACCTGCATTGGTTGATCTTGGCGACGATGTGACCTACCAGATTAGGATTGTCAATGAAGGCTTGACTGCCGCTCACAATGTCGTGGTGACTGACCATATCCCTGCGGGTTTGATATTAAGCCAAAATGATCAATTGTGGACTTTGGTAAATGACTCTACAGCAAGTTACACGATTCCTGATCCGATCCCAGCTGGAGGAGAGGTTACTATTGACATTGTTTTGACGGTTCAATACGGCCTTTCGGGCGGCACTCTCACTAACATAGCGGAAGTGGACAGCGCCACGGATCCTAATGGAATCCCAGTGGATGATATTGACTCAACTCCCGATAATGATGACCCAGGGGAAGATGATATTGATGAGGAAGAAATCGAATTATTGGAACATGATCCAACAGGTTGGATTTATTGTGAAAAAACAGGAGAAGTAATCAGTGGCGGCACCATTACGGTGACTGGGCCAAATGGAATACCCAACAGCGAAGTGATTATGCTCGCTGATGGTCAAAATGGATTTTATGAATTTTTTGCTGTCGGTTTGGCAGGGACATACACCATCCAATATACACACCCGAATGGCTTTCCACTTAGCGTGGATTGCCTGCCGGGTGGTGTTTTAGATCCTACTAACTTGCCCGATCCAACTGTTTTGGGTTCTCTTGCGGTGGGTGGTTATTTAAATGACATATCCTGTACGGCCAATCCTTATTACCTGCAATTTGATTTGGAATTGGGTGACCCGGTCATCAATGCCAACAACATCCCCGTTCAATGCACCTTTATTAGTTCTATCGTCTGCGAAGACACCAACAACAACGATACGATAGATGTTGGTGACCAGCCTGTTCCAGGTGTCACTGTTTATTTATACGATTGTGCAGATCAAGTCAACCCGATTGATTCAACAATCAGCAATGCTCAGGGAGGCTATTCTTTTAACACCTTGGTGCCAGGCAATTATATGGTTGGGTTCGACTTGGCGGCCGGTGCGAGGTTCGTGTCAAATGGACCGATAAATCAGACTGGTCTTTCAGATTGTATTGTCCTCAATTGGGGGGAATGCGATACTTCCAAAACCATCTGTATTTATTACTGTCCTGATGTGACTGCTTTTGATGCCACCATTTGTTATGGAAACACAGCACAGTTGATTACTACTTTGCCTTATGGCAACGGCACTTATAGTTGGTCTCCAATCACTGACTTGAACGATCCAAATATTGCCAGTCCAATGGCCAGTCCATTGGTGACCACCACTTACACGGTTACTTATGCTGATGGATTTGGCTGCGTAGATTCAGATACTGCGATAGTTGATGTTTTGAATACAACTCCATTTTTGACATTTACTCCATTTACGGACTCCATTGTTGAATGTAATTTGCCCGTACCTTTTGATGCGCCATTTTTCACGGACAATTGTGACCAGGATTTAACCGTAACCCTTGATAGCATAGTCATAAATTTGGCCTGTGGTTATTTGGTTGAACGCACCTGGATTGCCACAAACGATCAAGGAAATACTGCATCGTTTGTGCAAACAGTAACGGTTGTGGACACAACTCCACCGGCCATGTCGGCAAACCATGCTTTCTTTGGTTCAATATTTCACGGCGATACTTTGTACGCCGATTGCAGCCAAATCCCATCTTTGGATTCTCTTGGCTTTTCGGCTTTTGATCTTTGTTGCGCAACAACTGTCACTTTTGATGAAACGGTCGTTCCAGGTGATTGCGTGGCCGACGGATATTTGGAATTGCGCTATTGTGGCTGGACGGCCACGGATTGTTGTGGGAATACTGATAGCCTGTTCTTTACAGTGATCGTTACCGATTTGATCGCACCAGTGCTTGATGGTGTTCCGGCTGATGTGACAGTCACTTGTGGAAATGTTCCATCTGCTGCGAATGTGACCGCTACCGATAATTGTGACCCTGACCCAACTGTTGTTTTGGATGAAACGGTTTTGGGGGATTCATTGACGGCTTGCTACCTAATAACAAGAACTTGGACTGCCACGGATTCGTGCGGCAATTTATCCACTGATTTTCAGTATGTTATGGTGACTGATTTCGAGCCACCTGTTTTACAAAATGTGCCAGCCAGTGGCATTAGTGATTGCAGTGATTTGACACCTCCTGTGGTGACGGCAATTGACAATTGCGATACTAATGTGCCAGTAGTTTTGGATGAAACAATCACGGCAGATTCGAGTGGCTGTATTACCCAAGTGGATCGAACCTGGACGGCTTTTGATGATTGCGGGAACATGGCCTTCGCCACCCAAACGTTGATTGTACAAAATAATGATGCACCTGTCATCACTGTCACCAACCCAATGATGTTTGGTTTACAGGACGGGGATGTGCTTTATATGGAATGCCAGGATGTAATGGTATTGTCCTCAATGGATGCTATCGCAACAGCAGATTGCTGCGGGGCTCCAACCATTGAATTTCACGAATTTGTTTCTTTGGGCGATTGCCTCGTAGATGGATATCTCCAGCGCATGGATTGTGGCTGGACAGCAACGGATTGCTGTGGAAACGTAAGCAGTTTGTCCTTTACGGTATTCGTGGTGGACAATTCACCGCCAATTTTGATCGGTGTGCCTGGCGACATGATGGTCCCTTGTCTAGGAGATGTGCCAGCGCCGCCGACGGTGACTGCTACTGATAATTGTTTTAGCGCTGCAACATTAACATTTAACGAAGTTGATACGGTAATAAATGGTGTGCAAGTGCTTATTCGCATTTGGACCGCCACGGACGACTGTGGAAATATTGCAACTGAATCCCAGACCATCTCATTTACACAACAAAACGCGCCTGCCATTTTGAATGTACCAGCGGACATCACCGTGCCTACCACAGCTGATGTACCTGCGCCTTCGGCAAATGTGGTAGCAACAGATGATTGTGATCCTGATCCATTATTGACCGTTGAGGATGTGCCAACCGGCAGCGGTTGTTGTTATTTCATCACTCGCACCTGGACTGCCACTGACGATCAAGGATTAGTGGCTTCTGGCAGCCAAATCATTACCGTGCAAGACATGGAACCACCTGTAATTACTGGGGTGCCAGATGATGTGACAGCGCAATGTCATTTTTTAGAGATCATTGTGACTCCTGTTTCGGTATCAGACAATTGCACCATAAATCCCCTGTTGGCATTTACACAGGATACGACTTTTAATACTTGCGGTTTTGATATACTAAGAACTTGGACGGCTATCGATGAGTGCGGAAATAGCACTTCAGTTTCTCAAACCATTGTGGTTGGCGACAACTTGCCACCAACAATGAATGCCAACCATGCTTTTTTCGGAGAAATATTCCACGGCGATACGCTTTTTGCAGACTGCACGCAGATTCCTTCTTTGGACTCACTTGGTTTTGCAGCTACTGATGATTGCAGCGATGTGGTCATTACGTTTGACGAAACAGTTACAACAGGCGATTGTGCGACCGATGGTTTTATCGAGCATCGGTACTGTGGTTGGACAGCCACTGATGACTGTGGGAATACCGATAGTTTGTTCTTCTGGGTACTCATCTCTGATAATATTGCACCTGTTCTGAGCAGTGTGCCAGGCGATCTTACGGTGACTTGTGATGGCGTTCCTATCAATGATGCCATTGTGACTGCAACGGATGATTGTACACCAAACTTAATAGTGGAGTTTACAGAAAATGTGGTGTCGTTCAGTTGTTTCGGCACCTTTACTTTGGAAAGAACCTGGTCGGCAATAGATAGCTGTGGCAATGTCGCCAGTGATACCCAGACCATTACTGTATTTGACTTGACCCCTCCTGCTATGACTGCCAACCATGCGGACTTTGGTGAAATATTCCATGGCGATACTTTGTATGCTGATTGTAGCCAAATCGCTTCTTTGGATTCTCTCGGATTTGCTGCTTCTGATGAATGCGGCACCGTGCAGATCACTTTTGAAGAAACGGTCGTCCCAGGTAATTGTGCCTCAGATGGATTCATTGAATGGCGCTATTGTGGCTGGACAGCGACCGATCTTTGTGGCAATTCGGACAGTCTGTTTTTCACCGTAATCATTTTGGATAATGAACCGCCAATTTTGATCGGCTTCCCAACTGATTTGACATTGGAATGTGATGAAACCCTGCCAACAATTACCGTCACCGCAACAGACAACTGTTCTGGTGACCTCCCAGTTACTTATGTGAGGGACTCCATCCCTGGGGTTTGTATCGGCACTTATGTTTTGGAAAATACCTGGTCGGCCATCGACAGTTGCGGCAATGCTGTTTCTGGCACTCAAACAATTACGGTGGTGAACGACACCCCGCCTAGTATGACCGCTAACCATATTTTCTTTGGTGAAATATTACACGGCGATACGCTTTTTGCAGATTGTACTCAAATTCCTTCATTGGATTCTCTTGGATTTGTCGCTTCTGACCCATGCTGCGATGTCGATATTACATTTGAAGAAACAGTCATGATCGGTGATTGCGCCGAAGATGGATATATAGAATTGCGTAATTGTGGCTGGACGGCCACAGATTGTTGTGGCAATTCGGATAGCTTGTTTTTTACTGTCATCGTGCAGGATTTGGAAGGCCCCGTTATTTCTGGAGTGCCGAGCGATACCCTTGTTATTTGTGGGAATGTACCTGATTTTAGCGATGCAACCGTCACGGATAATTGCGATGATGATCCATTCATCTATTCTCTTGAAACGATCAGCAAACTGGAATGCCCATTTTTGATAACCCGTGTTTGGATTGCCGAAGATGATTGTGGCAATGTGACCATGGATACACAGTTTATCCAAGTTGTCGAAGACTTTGTCCTTGACCTTACCTTAGTAAATCCTGCGCTTTCAGGCGTAGCGGATGGTGATACCCTGGTCATTGAATGCAGCGATCCTGATGCATTTAATTTGAATGATGCTGAAGTTATAGGCAACTGTGGCGGTATTGATTTTACTTTTGATGAAAATTATGTGGCTTTCGGTGATTGCTTACAAGATGGTTTTGTTGCCTTGCTTTCCAATATTTGGTCAGCGACAGATGACTGTGGGAACGATACATCCATTTCTGTTTTCATATTGTACGTGGATACGGAAGGCCCAGTGTTTGCTGATCTTCCAGTGGATACGACCATTTCTTGTGGAGGCGAAATCCCTGCATTCGGAATGCCAACTGCTTCAGATGCCTGTGGCGATGTCACTTTGACCAATACCAATTCTGTCAATCCTACTGCGGAGGGTGTGGATCTACTGCGTACCTGGACAGCCACCGATGATTGTGGCAACCAGTCTGAATTTACCCAAACCATACATGTGATCGAAAGTGAAATGCCTATTTTGGAAAACATCACTGTTTCACCAGAAACATGTGAAAACCAAAATGGGGCAGTTGTGGTCTTGGTCGAAGGGGATGAAGTTGACTTCTCATACACTTGGATTCCTGATAATGGCTTTGACACCGATGCAATTGGAAATAGTCGCAGTGGCTTGGCCCCTGGCGATTATGAAGTGATCGTGTCGGACGGGCCGTGTAGCGATACTTTCCAATTTACCATAAATATGGAATGTGATTGCATTCCTGCTGTAGTGGATAGTTTGGAAATAGAGCAATCAACTTGTGGGGTCAGCGACGGTTCTGCCACCATTAGTTTATTTGGAGATATAACAGAATACACTTTCACTTGGATTCCGAACATTGGTACTGCCAATCCGCTGAACAATGGTCGGACTGGCTTACCTGCTGGCCATTACGTGGTCATCATGGTTCACGATGGCGACAACAGTTGTGTGTCCACTGTCGAATTTGACGTTTTTGACGACTGTAACCGATGTGGGCCAATGTTCGAGGCCACTTCATTGACGGCTCAGGTTTCAGATAGTTTTGAGCCGATCTGTTTGCCAGTGCCATTTGGTGTGACTATCGGAATGGACATTACCATTGACGGTGTTCCTTATGCAGGCGCCATCAATGAGTGCGATGTGCAAGATGTAATTGCCTACAACTATAGCATTCTGCCCAATTCGGCACAGGACGGACCATTCTCCGTTCTTTGGGAGCATGATGGAACATTGTTCAGTACAGTTATTGAAAACATGGATCAACTGGCAGCGGGAATGACCCAAGTAGATGCCAATAGTGTTTGGAACAATGATAAAAAGGCTTTCCAACTTATCAGCAGGAACCTGACTGGTGACTATGGCAGCTTGTACATCTACTCCATTTTGACTGAGGATCAAACTTCTATTGATCCAAATGTTAGCTTGTCGGAAATGGGCACATATATAGAATTGCCCGTTGGTTTCCACCAGGTGGTGTTCACTGACGAGCTAAATGACTGCTCTGACATGTTGGAAGTTACGATTGAAATGGTTCAGGATGCAGGGCTGTTCCAACAGGACACTTTGATTATCTCTGGCCCGTGTGATGATGGCGTATTTGATTATTGTTTTGAAATACCAGCGTACTTGTTTGATGAATTTAATTTCACGTTGAATGGCCAATCAATTGATGATGTGCTGGAAGTATGTAATTACAAAGAAATCATTTATTACAGTTATGCCGCCATGATTGCCTATCAACCACCTTACCAAGTGACCGCTTGGAGCGTAAATGGTGATTCCCATTCTGCAACATTTAATTCATTCGACCAACTTGAAAGTTTGATGAACCAATGGGACCCAACAGGTGACTGGATTTTGAATGCCAACAATATGAGCATTGAGGGTGGCAACCTTGCCAATAGTTACAGTTCCCTGAACCTGCAACATCCCAGCACAGGATTGATTGTTGACCTCGCTGTCAACACATTAATGACTATTGATCGATATGGCCTGCAATTGCAACCTGGTCTCCACAACTTGTCAGGCACTAATTTTACCGATGGCTCCGCTGATAATTTGACGATTTTGTTGGCTTGTTTATCAGTTGATTATTCATCGGTAACAGTTTCAGTAGGCGAAACTGATACGGTCTGTTTGGACATGGCAGAACTGCCTGGTGCGATGCTTGGTGAAGTTGAAATATGTGGCATCAACCAGATCAGCAATGCGAACATCGAACTCATTCCAGGCACTGCCTGCTTCGAAATACAAGGTGGTGGTTTTGGAACCAGTCAGACCTGTCTGGTAGTCTGCGATGAATATGGATTCTGTGATACCACTTACCTGAAAATAAGGGTGCTACCGAAAAAACAAGGACCACCTGAGTCACCAAATCCTGATCCTGACTTGCTCATAGTCAACAATGGTTTTTCTCCGAATGGAGATAATATAAATGACTTTTTCACGATAAAGGGGCTGCAACATTTCCCAGATCACACGCTGACCATTTTTGACCATTTTGGTACAAGGGTTTTCACCACCAAAAATTACCATAATGATTGGGGAGGAACCTGGGGCCAGGAAACGGTGAAAGACGGCACCTATTATTATTTGTTGGAAATTGAAGGCGGTAAGCAGAAGTCAGGCTACGTTCAGATACTTCGTTAAATGATTGATGATTGATGATTAGCTTCGCAGGCTTTTATCAATCATCACTCACAACTCATCACTCAATTATTCGGGCATTTATTGCAGCGTTTTCCTTTTTTGAATTTTTTGCAGCACTTTTTTTTCTTCTTGGCTTGGAGGACTGGCAGGGAATAGGGTAGGAGACCGTAAAAATTGACCGGGTTCTGCGGGTCAAATTCTGCTATTTGTTTTTTCTTTCCCATGCGCTATTATTATTTAGATTAAATCTGGACAAAGGTAAGGGAAAGAATTTTAGAATGGGATTTGTTTTGTCAATCCAATGTAAAACTAATTCGATCGGACCGGCACAGCCGATCCGACCGAGATGCCTACAATTTAAGGCGTAACTTCAAGTTCCACCCTAAATTCTACTGCCCAAAGGTGACACCTTCCCGACCGAATACACCCAAGTTCGATCGGAGCGCCGCTTAGGCGCTCCGATCGAAGTAAGAACCATGCTTTATGAAATGAGGATGAAACCCCTTAATTTTGCCGCAAAATAAAATCACCTTTCACAAAAATACCTGACCAATGATCGCTACCCAACTGTCGTCCCAAGACCTCATGAACCTCGAAGATAAATATGGTGCTCACAATTATCACCCATTACCCGTCGTGCTTGCCAAGGGCGAAGGGGTGTTCGTTTGGGACATTGAGGGCGAAAGATATTACGATTTTCTATCTGCTTATTCTGCTGTAAATCAAGGCCATTGCCATCCCCGCATCGTGAATGCCTTGAAAGAACAAGCCGAGCAACTCACCCTCACTTCACGTGCATTTTACAATGATAAATTAGGGCCGTTCGAGAAATATGCTGCAGAATATTTTGACTATGACCGGGTTTTGGCCATGAACTCAGGCGTTGAGGCCGTCGAAACTGCCATGAAACTCTGCAAAAAATGGGGATACAAAGTGAAAGGCATTCCACGGTATGAAGCAAAAATCCTCTTTGCGACCGGGAACTTCCATGGACGGACCCAAGCCATTATATCTGCCAGTATGGATCCTGATGCAACCAAAGATTATGGGCCATATCTGCCGGGCATCGAAGTGATTCCTTATAATAATTTGGAGGCTCTAAAAGAAGTATTGAAAGACCCCCATGTGGCAGGTTTTATTGTTGAACCGATTCAAGGGGAAGCAGGCGTATTTGTACCTGACGAAGGATACCTGGAGGGGGTGGCTAAACTTTGCAAGGAGGCCAATGTCCTCTTTATCGCGGATGAAGTCCAAACTGGAATAGCCCGAACAGGCAGATTATTGGCCTGTGATTATTACGATATAAAACCAGATATTTTGATTCTTGGCAAGGCTCTTTCAGGCGGGGTGTTCCCTGTGTCGGCAGTGCTTGCCGATGACGAGGTTATGCTAACCATCAAGCCTGGCGAACATGGCTCCACTTTCGGGGGCAACCCGCTTGCCTGTGCAGTGGCCACGGCTGCCCTGGAAGTAATAAAAGACGAAAGACTGGCTGAAAATGCCAATCATTTGGGTAAGATTTTCAGGGATCGAATGAATCGCTTGGTGGAGAAAAGTGACCTTGTTGCAAGTGTCCGGGGCAAAGGGTTGTTGAATGCCATTATCATCAATGATTCAGAAGAAAGCAAAACTGCCTGGAACATTTGTGTGGCCTTGAAGGGAAATGGTCTGCTTGCCAAACCAACCCACGGTAATATCATTCGCTTTGCTCCTCCATTGGTCATGACCGAGGAGCAGTTGCACGAATGCTGTGATATTATTGAAAGGACGATTGAGAGGTTTGAAGGTTAAAAAAAGGAATGACGCCATACGAGGTGGCTCCTTTCCTGTAGGAGTCACCTTTGGACTTATGGTAAATTGGTACACATATCCGTTTCCCAGATGTCAACAAAAATCTATTCCATAGTTGTCTTCCTGCTCGCTGCTTCCTTTTTATCTGGGCAAAACCAGATTGCTTTCCGGCATCTCTCTACCGACCACGGTCTCTCGCAGGGGCAGGCCAACTTCATTTTAAAAGACTCAAAAGGTTTTGTTTGGATCGGTACCCAAGATGGGCTGAACAGGTATGACGGTTATTCTTTCAAACATTTTTATCATCAGGATGGCGACAGCACCTCCCTCAGCAACAACTACATCTGGTGCCTTTTGGAAGATAGTCAGCACCACATCTGGGTGGGCACTTTCGGCGGTGAACTCTGCCGATTCGACCGGGAAACAGAGACCTTCCAATCCTTCCCGCTGAAACCTTTCTCCCAGCCGACCATCGCCGGAAACTCCGTCCGTTCCCTCTGCGAACACCCCGAAGGAACCCTTTGGATCGGCGCAGACAAAGGTCTTTGGTCACTCGACATCAGCACTTTGAATTTGGAGAAAAAGGATTTTTATACTCCTGAAAATTCAGCGGCTGCGCCGCAAACGGAAGAACTGCTCAACATCGTCGCCGTGCATCCGCTTGCAGACAGCCAGTTGCTCATCGGGGCAGGGCAGGGGCTTTTTAAGATAAATGCTGCCAACGGGCAGATCAGTCCCGTTCCCTATTTTGGACGGGATATGCCCGCTACCACTTCCATTGTAAATGCTGTGGAGGAGAACAAATTTTGGACGGGTACGGAAAACGGCCTTTTCCAGTTGGAATATTTTCCCGCAAAAGATTCTATCAGCGTGGAAAAGGGTTCGGCATTTAGTGGAAGATCCATCAACACCCTTTTTCTGGATGCCCAGCAGACACTGTGGGCCGGGACGAACGAAGGGTTGAGCAGCTATTCTGAACAAGGTGTTGCCCATTTCTTTCATTTGGAAAACGATGCGGCTACCCTTTCCAACGACATGGTTTTCAGTATTTTAGAAATAGGGCCGGGGCTGATGTGGGCAGGCACGAGGGGAGGCATCAGTATTTTTTCAAACAAAAAACCGCCCTTCCAAAACCTCCGTCCAACTACCACGTTCGGCAATTTATGCTCCGATGCCATTCTCGGCATGTTGGAAGACGGAGCGGACAACCTGTGGATTGGCACCCGCGATGGGCTGACCCGGATCGGCCATTTTTCAAAAGGAAAAGAAGGGTGGGAAACCGAATGCCTCACCCCCGCCAACACCCCGTCCATGCCTTTCGATTATGTCATTAACGTGAAACAGGACAGGCAGGGAGGACTCTGGTGCTGTTTCCGTCGCAATGGTTTTGCGAAACTAAAACAAGGCCCTGCGGACGATTGGTATTTTGAAAAAACAAACACTTTCGATGATGAACTTGGCACCATCGGCATGAACGACCTGCTATTTGACCGAGAGGGCTTCACTTGGCTGGCAACGCCCGGAGAGGGTTTGGTAAAATGGCGACAGGAAACCGGGAAGTATGAAATTTTTGAATCGGACAGTACTGCTGGAAGCCTCAAGCACGCGTATGTTTTTTGCCTGTTCGAGGATAGCTACGGGCGTTTTTGGGTCGGCACTGCAAACGGGGGTCTTTGTGAAATGGACAAAAAAACGGGTAGCTTCGATTGCCACGTACTCGACAACCTCGACGGCAACAGCATCAGCAGCAACATGGTGCTGTCCATTATGGAGGACAGCCGCCAACGGCTTTGGGTATGCACCGCCAATGGCCTCAACCTGATGGAAGGGGAAGGCCGTTTCCGCAAATTTTTCCAAAAAGATGGCCTGCCCAACAACGTGGTTTACAGCCTGTTGGAAGATGCCGACCATTATCTTTGGGCAAGCACCAACAGAGGGCTTTCAAAAATCAGTTTTAAGAACGGTGTTTTCAAAACCCAGAATTTCACTACTGCCGATGGCCTGCCTGGCAACGAATTCAACCAGCATTCATTCCTGAAAACAAAAGGTGGGCTGCTTGTCTTTGGCGGCACGGATGGCCTCACTATTTTCAATCCAAATGATATACGGCCATACCCGTATGTCCCTGAAGTGGCACTGACCGATTTCCAACTTTTTAACCAATCCGTACCCATTACGGACAAGGGCATTTTGCGGAAGGCCATCAACGAGACGGCTGTCATCCGCTTGAAACACAACCAGAATTTTATTGCTTTTGAATTCGCAGCCCTCGGTTTTATGCAGCCCGAAAACAACCAATATGCCTACATGTTGGAAGGGCTTGACGAGGCTTGGGTACACAGTGGCAACCGTCATTTTACCAGCTATCCCAATTTGCCGCCGGGCGGTTATATTTTTAAAATAAAAGCCGCCAACCACGACGGCATCTGGAACGAAATCCCAAAAACGATAACTATAAAAGTGCTGCCCCCATGGTGGCAAACGTGGTGGGCTTATTTCGCTTACACAGGATTGGCGGCACTCCTCATTTATGGAACTATCCGATTCAGGGAAAAGTCGGTGCGGCAAATAGAACGGGCAAAAACGGCAGAGAGGGAGCGTTTCCGCAAACGCACGGCCCGTGATTTCCACGACGAGGCTGGCAACAAAATAACCAAGATGTCACTACTGACCGAAGTGGCCAAGAGGCAATCGGTCGGCAACAAAACCCTCCCTCCGCTGCTCGGTCAAATGGAAGAAACCATCCAGGAACTCCGCTCTGGGATGCGCGATTTTATCTGGGTGCTCGATCCCGAAAACGACAACCTCTACGATACCTTGCTGCGCCTGAAAGGCTTCGCCAATAGCATTTTCGAGCATACGCCCATCCGCTTCCGCACTGAGGGCATTACTGGTAGCCTGCGCCAATTCCCGTTGAACGGAAACGAGCGGCGGCACCTCCTTTTGATTCTTAAAGAGGCCATGAACAACTGCGTGAAATATTCGGAAGCAGAGGAGGCGGTGCTGTCAGTAGAGGCGTGGGCGGGGCGGTTGACCATTGATTTTTATGATGATGGGAAAGGCTTTGACCCATCAGCGGCCACGGGGAACGGGCTGCGGAACATGCGGGAACGGGGGGCGAAAATCGGGGGGCAAGTGACGGTGGAATCTGATGGCGGGACTAGGGTTCGGTTGGTGTTGGAGAGGTAGGTGATGAAATTTTTGGTTGGCTTTTGCTTGTTTGTTCTTGTGTGGTTTCAGGGGTAACGTGAGTGCATACGGCGTAGCTGGCAAAAGCCAGCTACGATCGATATGCACATTGTTGTAGCCAGTGTTTTCTACTTTATTATTAGTTTGCCCAAAGCAACTACTCTTTTGTCAGTACTCAATTGGAAAAAGTACATGCCACCCGTCAGGTTCTGTCTTTCTATTTCTACTCTATCAGAATGAATACCTATTATTGTCCGCATAATTCTTCCCTGTGTGTCAAACAATGTCAACGTATGGGTTATGTTCCTTGAATTCTCAAAAGTTAACGTAGCTGAATTTTCAAAAGGGTTAGGGTAAGTATTTATGCTATTGCCGTTGTCGATTTCATTTACCCCTACGGGTACAGATAAAGAAATATCATCAACAAAAAATTCATTGCCTGGCATTACTGTTCCTCCCGGGCCCGCATTTCCGGCTAAAATTGCAAGAGTCAATGTGTCGGGAGTGTCTGGCAGTGAGTAATCAAATGGTGCCGTTATTTCCGAATAATTCCCAACTGACGAAGTCATTGCATAGATTGCACTCCCTACTTCTTGTCTTGAATTGGTATTTGTATCCCATTTACTAAGTTCTGCCATAATTAAACAAGCATCTCCATTTGCAACAGTGCCTTTTACCCAGGCTTTCATATCGGTTGGTCTGTCCGTGTAAGGTATGCCAGGATAGTCGAAATTTAATGGCCCAACCAATAGAATCCCTCCTACGGTATCCAAAACACCATTGCCAAAAGGTGGTGGTATCGTTGCTGTATCACTTATAGCGTGTAATGCAAAACCTCCTGTATGCGCATCTGTGGATTTAAATATTAATTGAGGAAGCCCAAAAGATTCCCATTCGTTTGCTGAAGACCAGCCGACCGGGTCTTCAACTGTAACCCCCACTACCTCCCAATTTTCAAATCCCGCATTTGGAAATGTCTGTGTAGTTGCATTAATTGAAAGAATGCAAGCAAGTCCGATTGTGAAAAGTAATTTTTTTTTCATTGTATTGTCATTTTACTTTTGATAAATAATGATTAGTTTCTTTTCATTGGCTACAGTGTTACTAGTAACTCATAGAATGAAAACTACCTGAAAACCAAGAACCTTTCATCCTGTCCGCTACCTTCACCTGCATAAAGCAAATGCTCATCCCTTAAAATATTTCACCCACCAAAATTAAAGAATTTCCGTCAATAAAGTTCGGCGAAGCTGAAAAACCTTTTCACAAAAACTCCCCAATATCAATCCAGTCCAATTTCATGAATACCCCGTCGAGGTGGTCGAAATCATTATCAGTCGTCACGAGTGCGGCATTGGCACCGTGGGCGGTGGCAGCAATCCAAAGGTCGTTTTTTCCCATGTTGCGGGAGGTCATTCCGGCGGGCATGGGGCGGTCGGCGAGCTTGCCCTGTGAGTAGGCATCTATGCGGGCGTAGGCTTCGATAATGCTGCGGGCTTTGATGGGCAGGATGATGAAACGTTCCAGGACTTTTTCCATCCGCCATAATTTATTTTTGCCCCAGTTCCTTTGCAATGCAAGCGACTCCAATTCACCCTGCACAACGACCGAAGTGATTAGCCTGTTCGTTGGTGAGTAATATTTTGCATTGAAATTATTTGCGATTTCTTCATCCCTCACCAAGCTGATGAAGACATTGGTGTCAACGAGGTAGGATGTCATTTTGTAAGAGCGTTTAGAAGTTCTTCAAGTGGTTCGTCTTCAAAAACGCTGCGGTCTAAATTCCGCAAGGCTTCAAACAGTTTTTCTGAACTGTACCCCTGCTCCTCCGCAATCGCATCAATATCCAGATCATCCGGCATCGGTTTTTTGGCCAGTCTGAGCCATTCCGGTTCCTCTGGCTCAGATACGACGGAATCAGGCGTACCGTTCGGCTCAGCCTTGATTTCCCGCTGCAAAAACTTTTTCAGTTTTCCGATGAGCTTCTCGCTCTCGATATCGGCAATCATCTTAATAAGTTCTATTTTGGTCGCTTGTATATCCATCTGCAATATTTTTAATTTCAAAAATACGCATTTTTGATTTGTAGAAAACCCAAAACCACCCAAACGGGTAATTGCAACTCCATTTTTAAAAATGTACTTTTGGAAGATTCAAAATTCAACAACTCAGAAACTCGAAAATGCCCATCCGAGTAGCAATCATCGAAGACGACCACGACATCCGCCAACTGATGCAGCTAATCATTGACGGCTCGCCCGGTTTTGCCTGCAAGCAGGCTTTCGAGGATTGCAAAACAGGTGTGCCCGTCCTCGTTGAAGCCGCGCCCGATGTCGTTTTGATGGACATTGACCTACCGGAAATGTCTGGCATCACCGGCGTTGCCTGGCTAAAAGAAAAATTGCCAGAAGTGCCCGTTGTCATGCTTACAGTGCATGAAGACAACGAGGCCGTGTTTGATTCCCTGTGCGCGGGCGCGGTCGGTTATTTGGTGAAAGGGCTGCCCCCAGTACAGCTATTGCAGGCCATCGAAGAAGCGCATCACGGCGGCTCGCCCATGAGCCCGGCCATTGCACGGAAGGTGGTTCGTTCCTTTCAGCCACAGGTGGCCAATCCTTTGTCGGGGCGGGAGAACGAAGTATTGACACTGCTCTGCCAAGGCGAGAATTACAGAACGATTGCCACCGCCCTTTTCGTCAGCTCGAATACCGTGAAAGCGCACATCAAAAATATTTATGAAAAATTGCAGGTACACAACCGGGCACAGGCAGTGGGGAAGGCGTTGAAACACCGGTTTGTGAAATGAGGTAGTGTTGTTTTCGACGTGATTCAAGGCTCGTTGTACCCTGCCGCAACCGTCCTTCCAAAAGGGCGGGAATTAAATCCCGCCCTTTTGGAAGGACGGTTGCGGTTTTAGGCAAGTCACTTTGAAATCATAAGCCTTTCACGTAATTTTCACCGCTACCTATAATAATAAAATCACCCAAACGGGCAATTGCCTCCCGTCATTTCCTGCTTTAATTTTGTCTTCGTAAACCACACAACGGACTGGCCCAAACATTTTCTCCAACCTTTTAAATTTATTTTTATGAAACAATCATTACTCCTCTTGTTAGGGCTGTATGCCTATTGCGGCTATGCCCAACCTACTGTCACCTCAGCCATTGTACCCGTTTTTGGCGACTCGCTCCACTACGTGTGGGCAGACAGTGCCGATCCCTTGGATGGCCAGACGGGGGGCAATCAAACCTGGGATTTTAGCAGCTTGGCTCCTCACCCGTTACACCCTGATTATTATTTCAAATTCATGGACCCGGCTGATACGCCTCATGCAGACCGCTATCCCGGTGCAGAACTCGCTGCCGTTACACCTGACGGCAATTTTGTCTTCTACGTGCTCACCAACGGCACGTTGGAACTGATGGGCGCCACTGCCGAAGTGCCCACTCTCGGGACGGCGTTTTCCGATTATGACAACAACGAATCGGAGGTGGTCTTTCCCATTAATTTTGGCGACAGCCATAGCGATACCTTTGACGGCACAAATTCACTGGGCGCGTTTTCCGGTGACTTTGACGGAACGTGGTCGGCTCAGGTGGATGGATACGGCACGCTGGTTTTGCCCATCGGCACTTTTACAAATGTGCTGCGGACCAAAGAAGAACGGACATTCAACATCACAGGTATGCCGGGCTTGTCGTCCACTTTGTGGCGATACTCCACGCCCGACCGCTCGCTTTGGTTGTTGAGCTTCGAGCGGTTTGACGATGGCTCGCCCGATCAGGTCTTTTATGCGAGTTCGCCGCAGGTAGTGACCAGTTCGGTGGAGGTGAGGCCGGCAGGTTTTGCCATTTACCCCAACCCGGTGCAAGCTGGCCGGCAAGTTGTTTTTGAAAATTTGGATGGCCGCTTTGCCGAAATGGTGCTGAGTGATTTTTCTGGAAAAATTATAGCGGGAAAAACCCTTTATGATGGACAGATTACAATGAGCGCTGACCTGCCACCGGGTTTTTATTTTTTGAAATTCAAAAACGCGGAGGGTGGGGTCTTTACGGAAAAAATAATTGTTGAGCGATAAGCTGTATTGGCTTAATAGTCAGTCCCTTGAAGTGAGGTGAAGCCTTTGCTCGCGGCAGCGGGGAAAGGCGTCACCTCGATTAACAGCATTTCAAAAAAAAAACTGAATCATGAAAAATTTGATCTTCATTTCCTTTGCCTGCCTGTTGTTGCCAATCTTCTTATTTGGGCAAAATGACAAAAAGGGCTGCGAAGACCATCCACTCATCACCCGTTATCCAGGCACTTATATTAGTTGGTGCAATACCGACAATTTTTCCGAATACCATGTTGCCACGGGCAAAATAGACGGCTACCGCAGCATTGACAAATGGGTTGATCTGGAAGGAAAAGTTACCCGCATTTCTTACCACTTCGAGGGCGAACGCACCATGGGCGAAATATACCTCAACTATCGCAATGCCCTCAAAAAAGGGGGCTTTGAAATATTGGTGCAGGGGCAAGACCCCAACCGGACCAAGCACTCAGAGGTCGGAGGGGCGTCCTGGGTGGCTACGGCATTTATCAAAAATGCTCTGCCAATGAACAGTGGCAGTAAGCTGTTCCTCGGTTCTTCCAGCTCAGGCGGCTATGGCTTTGTGGCAGGCAAACTGGAGCGGCCTGAAGGCAATGTCTATGCCGTGGTAGCAGTCTATCAGCACCGCTCTGATTTTGTGGTGGTGCAGGTGGACATCATCGAGGAAGCACCGTTGGACGACGGAAAAATCACCGTGGATGCCGACTACATCGCCCGTGAAATCGAGGCGAACGGGACGGTCGCACTCTATGGCATTTATTTCGACTTTGACAAAGCAGAGGTCAAGCCGGAATCGAAACCTGATTTGGATGCGGTGGCTGCTTACCTGAAAAAGTACCCGAAAGTTCACCTCTATATCGTCGGCCATACGGACATGAAAGGCTCGCTGGTATATAACTTAAAACTTTCCGAACGCCGGGCACAGGCAGTGGTGGATAAACTCGTGGGAAGCCACGGTATTTCGAGAGGCCGCCTGGAGGGCAAGGGCGTTGGGCCGCTCGCACCCAAATCGAACAATACTTCGGACGACGGGCGGAAATTGAACAGGCGGGTGGAGCTGGTTAAAAAATAGCAATAATCAATTTAAAAAATTTACAAAAGATTAAAAATGAAACAGTTACCAATCCTATTCTTAACAATTTTTCCCCTTGCATTTATCCTCATTTCCTGTGGTGGAGACGACGACATCGTTGGTGGTGCTGACGCTGGTGCCGGCAAACTGACGGCTACCGTGGACAGCCAAAGCTGGGAAAGCAAAGACACCGACAACGGCGCAGTTTATGCCGAATCACAAGGCACGCATACGATGCAAGCCTACCATGATGATGGTTCTTACATCGGTCTGACCATTTTCGGGACTATATCTTCTGGCTCCACTATTGAGGCCGAGGGCGGGTTTTTTCAGGCGCAGTACAAGCCTGATTTTGAAGGTGTGGAATCGTTTTCTTCGGTATTCACACAGGTTGATGCAGGTGCCATCACATTCACCACTTTTAGTGAAAGCAAAGTGCAGGGCACGTTCCTGTTCACCGGCACGAAGGCGAATCCGGACGGTACGCTCACGGAGTTGGAAGTGAAAAATGGAAGTTTCGAGTTCGACCTCTGAGGGGTTATCATCAAATTAGACTTTCCTGAATTTTTCAGCAAATCAACGATGAAGGAATGGGGCATGGCAACTTGGCTGTGCCCCATTTTTATTAGACATCTTTCCTAAATAAATTTAAGGCATGGAAACAAGGATTTTTTTGTCAGACGAGGCATTTTTTGAAGGAATAGCCGAAGCTATTGCTGAAAAAAATTTCTCTACCGTACACTTTTTTAAGAAGGAGAGATAAAGCAGTTCTTTGAAAATGAAAAAACAATTCTAATTGCGTGTTTAAGACAATACTCGACCAACTTTTTGCCAATCGTAAAAATGGATAGATCCATCCTGTCCTTTCGTGCCACTTTTGATTTTAAAAGGGAATCCTGTTCTTGTTCCCCGAGTTTGAAGATCAAAATATATGCGAGGCAAATGACAATCAAAAGTTTCATAACCCTCTGGGGTTCAGCTATTTTTGATTTG
>JAJCYI010000152.1 GCA_029263015.1 Saprospiraceae bacterium
GAAAATGTTACGTACCTACGGCACGAAAAATACCGTTGGTTTGGCATTGCTACCCATGTTCCGTCCCTAACGGGACAATCAAAGGACAGAAACCGCCATAGGCTCTTGATTGTCAAGGATTATTATCCAGAACTCACGTTAAAATAATAAATCCGTCTCTGGATTCCTTACCAAAGACGGATTTACGAACGAATTGCCTAAAAATATTAAGCTGCTGTTTTAACCTATACCTCACTCTTCATCACTCATCACTCATCACTCAAAACTCAATCCCCTAAGGCTTCAGCACCCGCTGCAATTCTTTCACGGCTGCTTCCAACTGCTTATCCATACCCTTACTCACGGATTCAGGATCGTTCGGTACTTTAATATCGGGTTCAAGTTGCTGGTTTTCAAGGTATTGACCATCGTTACCAACCATGCCTACCTGTGGAATTCCGAATACCATTCCATTTTGCAAACCTTCCCACCAAACAGCGGTACCAGTGCCAGGCACGGGCATTCCCACCAATTTGCCGATGCCCAAAGCCCGGTAAGTAAATGGAAACATATGGGCATCTGAATAATTGCTCTCACTCATTACCACGACAGATGGCTTGGTCCATTTGAACTGTGGCTCTGCACCCAACTCCTGTCCACGTGGCATGAAAGTCATGTATTTTTTACCATTGAGAAAGGTAGCGAGGTCGTCGTGCAGCCAGCCACCACCATTGAATCGTGTATCCACGACGAGTGCATCTTTGCTGCCATTTTTTCCCAACGCATCCTCATATACCGTGCGGTAACTTTTATCATTCATGCTCCTGACATGCACGTAGCCTAATTTTCCGTCAGACAAACTATCCACCAAATGGCGGCAACGCTCCACCCATCGTTGATACCTCAATTCGTTTTCTTGACCTCTTGAAATAGGTTTCATCGTTTCTTCCCACCTTTTGCCATCGACAGGATTGTAAAGTGATAAGAGGGTGTATTTTTTCACCTTGCGATTCAGCAGACGATTGTAATTTTCTGTTAAAGTCAAGGCCACTCCATCTATCTTTTCGATGATAACCCCGGCAGTGATTTTAGAATCGTTTTTGTCCACAGGACTTTTGTCCATCACCTCGGTTACCCGCAAGCCGCTCCCTTTAAAATTTTGATCGTAAAACAAACCAAGTGAAGCTGTTTGGTCACCGTTCTCCATGCTTGGACGAAATCTGGCTCCAGTGTGCGAAGCATTCAATTCGCCGAGCATTTCACTCAGCATTTCAGCGAAGTCGTGGTTGTTGTTGATGTAAGGAAGGAAACGCGCGTATTCTTTTTTGTAATAATCCCAGGTCACATCGTGAAGATCAATTTTATAGAACTTCTTCTGCACTTGCCTCCAGGCATGTTCAAAAAGGTATTCCCGTTCGATGGTCTCGTTCAGGACCATTTCACCTTTCAGGCCAATCCCTTTTTTCTTCCCGCCATCAATGGTCACTTTGGAAATCTGGCCATCGGCCAAAACAAAAAGGTTCTTGCCTTTCTTGTCCATTTTAAGATCGCCAATGCTTTTAGCCCCCAGTTTCAAAAGTACTTTAGTTTCTCTTGTACGGAGATTCGTTTCCCAAAGGTCAGCCCCTTTTTCAAACCGGGCGATGTAAAATAATTTGCTGCCATCTTTGGCTAAAATGGCATCCGATAAACGGGAAGAATGCATGGTTAGGCGAACCCTGCGGTCTTCAATGTCTTCCAGCTCCAATTTTATGGGTTCAACTTTATCTTTTTTGTCTTTGTCAGCCACTTTTTCGTCTTCTTTGCTTTTGTCTTTCTTTTCATCTTCATCTTCGTCATCTCCATCCTCTTTTTGGAGTTCGTAATCTTCTTCGTTCAATTTATATTTATCATAAGCTTCTTGGGTAAAAAACATACCATAAATGTCAATTTCGCCACCCCAGCTTGCGTGATTTTTCATGCCATCCCGATCCGATCCCCAAACCATCATTTTACCATCCATTGCCCAAGTTGGACCAAAGTTGCTGTAACCACTATTGGTCAAGTTCACTACCTCCTTGCCGCCGGTCGCACTCACCAAACCACACTGACCGATCCATTGCCTGTCCTGCAAAAATTCCACTAAAAACCATTTGCTGTCTGGTGACCAGTTATAGTGTTGATCGCCATCGGAATAAGAATAATTTTTATCGGCGGGCATAATGGTCCTGGTCTTTTTACTTTCGAGATTGAGCACTTTCAAAGCCGTCCGTTCTTCCAAATAAGCCACTTCTTTCCCATCGGGGGAATAGGCCGGCTGAAACTCTTCGGCAGCCGTTTCTATAAGTGCTTCTTCCTTTAAAATGGTCGAGTTGAAAAAATATTTCTCCTCCTCCCTTGCAAGCGAAGTCTGGTACAGGTTCCAACTTCCATTTCGTTCTCCCGCATACAAAATCGATTTGCCATCTGGGCTGAAACTGATGCTGCGTTCTTGTTCGGGGGTATTGGTAATGCGTTTGGTTGTACCTTCTTTGATCGAGGCGGCGAAAACTTCACCACGGTGCAGAAAAGCAATTTCTTTTCCGTTCGGTGAAACAGCCATTTCAGTGATTTTTTTATTTACCGAAACTATTTTATCAGGATTGTAGCGATTATCGGCACTTGCAAAAATGGAGACTTTTTGTGGTTCACTACCTTCTTTCAGGGTATATAATTCACCATTATAACTAAGGCACATCACACCATTATCGCTGATACTCAGGGTGCGAACAGGGTGACTTCGGAAATGTGTGACCTGTATTGATTTCCCAGGAGCATTCAACGCCATTTTGTGCACGTTGAACGAGCCACTGCTTTCGCTCAAATAATAAAGGCTCTGCTCATCAGGGGAAAATACAGGGTTTCTGTCTTCCCCATTAAAGTCACTCAATTTGGTGTATTTCCCAGTTTTCTTTTCATATTTCCAGATGTCTCTTGCCACGGAAGATGTGTGGTGTTTCCTGAATTCGTCTTCGTATCCTTTCCTATCGTGAAAAACCATTATTGAACCAGAAGAATTATAAGAAACACCTTGAGCAGGGGTGGTGATTATCTGCCTTGGCATGCCCCCGACAACAGAAATTTTGTACAATTCAGGTAATACGCCAGATGGGTATTGTTGGTTATTTGCATCGTCCAAACGACTTGATGTAAACACAACCGATTGATTGTCAGGCGTGAAGCAGCTTGGGTAATCGCTTGAGGAGTGATAGGTAAGTCGGGTTGCTGATCCTCCAGTCGATGGCATTACATACACATCGAAATTGCCATAACGGTTGGAAGAAAAAGCAATATTCGATCCATCAGATGACCAAACTGGTTGAAAATCGTGGGCTTCATGGAGTGTGAGCGGCGTTGCCGTCCCGCCTTTCGTAGCCACCTTCCAAAGGTCGCCTTTATAGCTGAACACAATGGTATTCCCATCAGGGGAAATGGCTGGATATCTAAGCCAAAGTGCTTCTCCTTGGGCATTTACCGTGATTGTAAAAAGTAAAAATGCAAAAAGTGTAAATAGCAGGTTTTTCATAAAATTTGTCGTTTGATTTTAAAGATGCAAAAGTAACATTCGGGAAGGACAATCAATAGGACAGGGAGGCTGCTCTATTGTCAGGGGCATTCCAAATAACAGCAGCGCCGCTTTACAAAAGGGTGGGAATTTAATTCCCACCCTTGTGGAAAGCGGCGCTGCTTGCAACGGATTTTTGGTCTCGATCGCCTCGCCTGGGCGGCTGCTCCCAATGTTCCCCCTTCCGACAGGGTGGGAATTGAATTGCCACCGGTTC
>JAJCYI010000153.1 GCA_029263015.1 Saprospiraceae bacterium
GAAAATGTTACGTACCTACGGCACGAAAAATACCGTTGGTTTGGCATTGCTACCCATGTTCCGTCCCTAGCGGGACAATCAAAGGACAGAAACCGCCATAAGCTCTTGATTGTCAAGGATTATTATCCAGAACTCACGTTAGATGACGAATTGAAATTGTTCAAATATCATTCTGATAAAGATTGGGAAGGCTTGAAATAGGGAAACACCGTCCATCCGCCAGGGTGGGAATTCAATTCCCACCCTGGCGGATGGACGGTGTCATTTTCAGAAAAAGCAGTAAATTTGTGAAAAACACCAATCATGCTAAGTAACCACCGGGTAAAACTCAACGAATTGGATGAGGGTTTCATCAGGAAATTAAAGAAAGCGCATCATAGCGAAGATGCAGTTGTGTATTTCCAGGTGTTGCCGGGGCAGACAGGGGATGTATTGACCAATACGCAATTTTGGGAACTCATTGACAAACTGGATTGGTCAAAAGAAAATGAAAGCAATGAATTGGTGGTCAAACCATTGACGGAGCATTTGGCAAGCCTAAGTCCCTCTCATATCTATCAGTTTCAGGAAATCCTTTCCAAAAAATTATTTGAGCTTGATACCAAGGCTCATGCAATGAACTGTGGCGAAAACAGCTGGCGAGGTGAGGACCAGCCATTTTCTGTTGATGAATTTTTATATGCCAGGGCTTGTGTCGTGGCAAATGGTAGTCAGCGTTTTGAAGAAGTTTTGTCTGATCCTCAGAAAATGCTGAAAGACCTCACTTTTGAAGCATTGCTCTATGTCGCCCCTGATGCTTACAAGAAAAAAACAGGGAATCGTTTTGATTATTTACCGAGCAACAGTTTTGAAACATTTAGTAATAAAGAAGGCTGGAATACCTAAAATTTATAACCCTGAACCCTCTTTCCCAATGTCTGACCACGGAAACTCCAACAAAAACCAGAATCCTCACCACTTGTACTATATCAAAGATTTGAAAGAAGATGATGTATTCAAATATGGGATCAGCGATGAAAAAATAGATGAAGATGGCTTATCAAAACGACCCCGATTGCAAGTGCAGTTCTTGAATTTGGCTGTTGGATGGATACGGTATTTTGCCAAAATTATTCTATTCGATATTCCGGGCAAGCGGAGGGCAAGGGAAATTGAAAATGAGTACATTGAAAGATATAGCAAAGAGAATGGAATGAAACCAAGGGGCAATCTGAGGTAAGGCTAAACCACCAATCCCCCGAATCTTTCATTAAGCCCATTGCTCCATTTCGAAGGCATCCCCGAATTCATGGTTTTATAAAAAAACGGTAAATTTGTAAAAAACAAAATCACAATGCAAAATACAGCCATAGCGGATATCAAGGTAAATCTATTGGTAAGGGGCGCTGAAAGGGAATTGGTATTGAACCTGTTGCGATTGCTGCAAAGAAAAAAAATGGTAGAATTTCAAATCGAGGATGATATTGAAATCAAAAAACCAGGTTTCACGGACTGGACAGCCAAACAGATCAATGCCATGATCGAAAAAGCGGAAAAAGAAGAAAGCATTCCTTTTGAAGAATTTAGGACTAAGTACGGCCTATGACCGTGAATGGTAGAACGATTTATTTTAAGCCCAATTTTACTGACCAATTGGATGAAATCCTTGCCTACCTGATGGATTTAAGTCCGGCTGCCGCAAGTTTTCCCCCCAAAGACCTTGATGGATTTTTGGTTAAAAAAGTAATACCACGCCCTGAAAGCCATGCTGAATATCCGCATAAAAGAACTCCACAACGCTTGTACCGGAGGGACATCTTCAAAAAAAAATACTACATCATTTATAAAGTATTGCCCACCGAACTCCACTTCCTCGCCATTGTGTATTCAAAAAGGGATTTGAGTAAAATTGAGATTGAATGAACCTGGTTAGGATACTGTGTTTGGAAAAGCGTCGCTTGCGAGCTACACCAAAACAGCCCCAAACCTTTCATTAAATCCTTTCACCCCCTGCAGCCCGCCCGTATGCACCATCACCACCGTCGCACCTTTTTCAAAAAATCCTTTCTCCGCCAAATCGAACACACCAAACGCCATTTTCCCTGTGTAGATAGGATCGAGGGGGATGCCAAATTCCTGTTTGAAAACATTCATAAATTCAATCAGTTCAGGTTGGAATTTGGCGTAGCCGCCAAAATGGTAGTTGTCTTTGATTTGCCAATTGGTATATGATTTCCCGGTGCAGTTTATTAAAAAGCCAGTGACTTCTTTTTGCATGAAACCGCCTTTCAAGATCGGGAAACCCAGTGCCGTGCCAACATCGTCCATACCCTTGACGATGCCAGCCATGGTGGCTCCTGTGCCACAAGCGGTGCAGATGTAATCAGGCATTCGGCCCAGCTGGGATGTGATCTCATCGACTAATTCAGCGGCGCCTTGCAGGGCGAGGCAATTGGAGCCGCCTTCTGGGAGGATGTAAAATCCGGCGGGGTTGATGTTTATTTCCTGAAAAAAGGAAGGCTCGGATTTGCTCCTGTACAGGGTACGGTTGACAAATTTTAATTCCATTCCGCAGTCTTCCACGAACTGTAAAGTTGGGTTCAATGGAAGCACCCTTTCCCCGCGGACAATACCGAGGGTGGAGAAGCCGAATTTCTTCCCAGCAGCAGCCGTAGCCGCCAAGTGGTTGCTGTATGCCCCGCCAAATGTCAGTATTTTGTTTTGTCCTAAACGGCTGGCTTCGAGGAGGTTGTATTTGAGCTTCCGCCATTTGTTTCCAGAAATATGGGGGTGCAGTTGGTCGTCCCTTTTTACAAATAGGCGGAGTTTGTTTTTTATAAAAACGGCAGGCTTGATTTCCATGAGCGAGGAGGGGACTTTTTGGAAATCATGTGCGGATAAAGGCTTCATTTTTTAGAGCTGTTTGAGACCTGTCAGGTTGTTTTTTTTATATGTGTTTTGGAAAATTAATTTTCCAAAACACATATAAAAAAAACAACCTGACAGGTCTGGAGCGG
>JAJCYI010000154.1 GCA_029263015.1 Saprospiraceae bacterium
AAAAGACTCGTCAAGTATTTGATTTATTGCCTTGTTTGTCAATGAACGTTATTTATCGATTCATCGCAAGAGAAATCAAAATTGATTTTCCTTTGCTCGAATAGGCCATATTTATTTTTCGCTAATAGCGAGAATTGCTGATTGGAAGGCACATAATATGGAGTTTCTTCTTTTCGAAATTATTCGTGTGAGCCTTTAAAACGCTATTGTTTTTTGTGAAATAACTGAGACAAAAGAGTGATTTGATATTCTTGTTTTAAAATATTTGAAAAATAAAATTTTAATTATTTTCTCTCTTTTTGGCACACATTACAATTAATGGCAATGTTTTTGAAATATTACGATCAGATTTAATGTGGTAGCAATGGCAGGAGGTTATAGTGACTTGAAATAAATATATTAAAGATATATCTCATCCTTAATGTTATATTCCGAAAGCCGGCATCCCAAACACTGGAATGTCTCGGAAACCGAATTTTTTCGTTTTTTTCACGACCAATTTAAGTAGAGTATTGTAACAAATTATTTCCTTGGGCGCTGCAAATTTTGCAGCGCACCTCGGTTTTTTTCATCCCCATATCCAACCAAAGTTCCACACACTATTCCCCTTTTATCCCCCAACCCAAGAAACCTTCACACGATGTTACACTGAATAGGCAGCCTTCTTCGGATGGTTGCCTTTTTTATTAGCTGGAAGTTGTACTTCCAGTTACTCAATCTACGATCATGCCCGCACCTTCCAGTTCCTGCTGCTTGACCACCTTTGGCAAATCCCTTTTTTCATATTGCTGGTTGCGTAATTGGGGAAGAAAGCCTGCATCCCGGATTGCTTCTTGAATGCCATCGGCAGTGAATCGGAACCTTGCCCCAGCAGCTGATACTACATTTTCCTCGATCATAATACTACCAAAATCATTGGCTCCGGCATGGAGGCAAAGTTGGGCCACTTGTTTGCCGACCGTGAGCCAGCTTGCTTGTATGTTGATTACGTTGGGCAACATGATGCGGCTCATGGCGATCATTCGGATGTATTCGTCGCCTGTACAGGTATTACGGGCACGTTTTATTTTTTTTAAAATAGTATCCGCATCCTGAAAAGGCCACGGAATAAAAGCCAGAAAGCCTTTTGCTCCTGCTGGTTTCCTGGCCTGCACTTCTCTTATTTTTACGAAATGTTCCATCCGTTCCAAATTCGTTTCAATGTGCCCGAACATCATGGTAGCAGAAGTGGTCAAACCTACATTATGAGCCTCGTGCATGATGTCGAGCCATTCCTTTGCACCACATTTACCAGCGGAAATCAGGCGTCGCACGCGGTCGTCGAGAATTTCTGCCCCTGCTCCTGGTAGGCTGTCGAGGCCTGCTTCATTCAGTGCTTTTAACACTTCGTAATGGGTTGATTTTTCCAGTTTGGTTACGTGTGCGATCTCAGGTGGGCCGAGGGCATGGAGTTTCAGGTTGGGATAAAGTGATTTCAATTCCCGAAATAAGTCACAATAATAGTCCAACCCTAAATCAGGGTGGTGGCCACCCTGTAGCAGCAATTGTTCGCCGCCAAAAGCAAAGGTCTCTTCTATCTTTTGCTTGTATTCTTCAATGCTGGTAACATAGCTTTCTTCGTGCCCAGGCCTGCGGTAAAAATTGCAAAACTTGCAATTGGCAATGCAGACATTGGTGGTATTGGAATTGCGGTCGATGATCCAGGTCACCACATTGTTGGGCACATGGTGTTGGCGCAAACTATTGCCAACGTACATCAATTCGGCAGTGGCGGCATTTTCGAAAAGAAAAACACCTTCCTCTGCGGTGAGGGATTCGAGATTCAGCGATCTTTGCAATAAATCGTCAGTGTGCATTATTTTGAGTTTTATCAAATAGGGAACAAAGATAGGTAAGGAGGGTTTGGCGTATGGCGTTTCGGATGATGGAAATAAATAAATAACAGAACCTCAAGGAAGTTTTGAACTTCTTCGAGGTTGTGTTATTCTTGCGATATTCAAACCTTGTTCGACTTGAACACATTGCTTATTTATGTTAACGGTAAAAGGTTTTGCTCAAAAATAACTACTACTTATGAAGTCCTGTTTTTTACTTTTTTTTCTAACTGTTGCTACTCTTTTGCAGGCGCAATATTCCCATATTTCAGACCGCCGTTTTTTTGAACCAAATGAACTGATAGGGTACGATTTCAAACCCGGCGCCATGGAAATCCGTGACGAATTGGAACAGCGGCTTGGCCCTGGGGAATATTCCTTTGGGATTACATTCAGTAATTTATTTGTAAAAGGGGAAGGCATCAAAGGAGTTTACAATATCAACAACATGATGCCAGAAGAATATGGGTTCAAGCTGATGTTGATGAACGCCCGTGATGCTCGTTTACAGGGGCATTTGAAAGTCATTTTGAATAAATACAGCATGGTGGAAGCGCTCATTTTCAAACGCTCTCCCGACGATAAGGAAATCATATTTTATCAACTTCCTCTGACCAAAGAAAAAAAAGGGGAAGAGAAATCATATTTCACAGATCGGGGTGAAACCATTGTCGAACACAGGGACTCCATCTGGGGCCTGGAAATCCACCCGTTCCATATTATACATGAATCAGAAAAAGTTCAGCAGCGCTTACAAATGGCCGATAGTACCTATATCACTTTCACAGAAGAAGTGACCATTGTTGAAAAAGAAATCAAAAAGAAAAACAAAAAAGGAAAGCAAGGAGAGGAGGTAAATCAAGAAGAAATAATACCTGCTATGGAAAGCGACTCTGCTGTTGCCGTTGCACCAGAAGTAAAAGTGAAAATCACGAAAGAGTATTTTGTAACCGTCTGTTCTTATGTAAAAAATGCAGATGGTGCTCGGGAAAAGCGGTCAAAAAAATACCCAATAAAAAGAGTGACCGAAAAAGAAGACGGGTCGGCAAGGATGCATGAGGAACGCTTTCTTTGGGAATTCATCAACGACAAAAAAGAAAGGGTCAATCTTTATTTGAATGGAGACCGAACCATCAGCACCATGGAGGTCGGTGACAAAAAATACCTAATGAGGGGCTTCTGACCTTGCTAAGTACCTTGACTTAAATAATCGTCATTTTTGAGTGAACTATTTTTTCGATAGACAAGGCAAAAAATCATTGCATAGCCCAGCTACGGAATTATTTTTTAACACAGTATATCGGAAAAAGAGCTGCTCAAAAATGTGTC
>JAJCYI010000155.1 GCA_029263015.1 Saprospiraceae bacterium
CCGACCGATTGCGAAACCTGCCATACAGAAACGGCATGGGTCCCCTCTACTTTTGACCACGGTGCATTTTACCCGCTGACGGGGGAGCACCTGGTGATTGAAAATGATTGCATCCTCTGCCACATCGGCGGCAATTACACCAACACACCGACCGACTGTGTCGGCTGCCACCAGGGGGACTACGACCAGAGCACCAACCCCGACCACCAGGCATTGGCCATTCCGACCGACTGTGAAACATGCCATACCACCGACCCCGACTGGATGCCGGCAACGTTCCCGATCCATGGCAATTATTGGCAGCTGAACGGAGCACATGCAGCTATTGAAAACGATTGTGCAGCGTGTCACAACGGCAACTACAACAACACACCGAACACCTGCTTTGGCTGCCACGAGGACGACTACAACCAAGCAAACAATCCTGACCATTTAGCTGCAGGATTCCCAACGACTTGCGAGGACTGCCATACTGAGACAGCTTGGGTGCCTTCCACTTTCGACCATGATGGCATGTATTTCCCCATTTATACTGGAAAACACGAGGATGAATGGACAATGTGCAACGAGTGCCATATCGGAGGTAATTTCACCTCTTTCAGTTGCATTGATTGCCATGAACATGACGATCCCGTGGAGATGGCGGAGGAGCATAACGGCGTCCCAGGTTATACTTATTCCAGTCCAGCATGTTTTTCTTGCCATCCAAATGGAGAGGAGTAATATTTGTTTCCAAAACATTTAAAAATGAGATGCCTTTTTATCATATTCTTATTTGTGTCCTCCTCCATGTCTATGTTTGGACAGAATGTACCTAATCTGGAAATAGGGAAGGTGTCGTTTATGTCCTCCCAAAATGTCTATGTAAAATTCGCATCTACAAAAGAAATAGAAATAGGAGATACGCTTTTTTCAAAAAAAGAAAGTTTACTTATCCCTGTTTTAGTAGTCAGCAACAAGTCTTCCTCCTCATGTGTATGTACGCCATTAATAGAAGGTGGAATAAATGTTTCGGATGAAATATATTTTCAGAAAGTAATTGAGGAAAAGAAAGAAAATATAATAGAAAAAAACCGGACAATTGACGGAGAGACGGTTCAAGAAGATATTGCGGAAAACAATATAGTTGCCCCTGAAAAGGAAGAGGAAGTTGAAATATTTAAAAAACAAAAAATAAAAGGCCGGGTTTCTGTTTCATCATATAGCAACTTATCAGAATCAGGAGAAAGCCACCGTATGCGGTACGCTTTTTCATTTAGGGGGAATAATTTAAAAAATTCACGCTTTTCGACCGACAATTATATTACGTTCCGCCATACCATCGGAGAATGGGACAGAGTACAAGAAAACTTGAGCGACGCACTGAAAATATATTCCCTTGCAATAAAATATGATTTTGATCAAACGTCAAGCCTAACCTTTGGCCGCAAAATAAATAATCGGATTTCGAGCATGGGTGCCATTGATGGGCTGCAATATGAAAAAGGATTAGGTCAGTTCAAACTGGGTGTGATTGCTGGCTCAAGACCTGATTATTCGGATTACAGTGTTAATTTCGATTTAATGCAAGCAGGCGCATATCTTAGTCATGTATCCAATAAAACAAAAAAATACCGACAAAGCACACTCGGATTTGTTGAACAAAGGAATAGCGGAAACGTGGATCGCAGGTTTGTTTATTTTCAACATTCTGGCGAGATAATAAATAACCTAAATTTCTTTACTTCTTTTGAATTTGATCTTTATGAGAATATTAATAATGAGGTGAAAAATAAATTGGACCTCACCAATTTATATACATCACTGCGATACAGATTTTCTCGAAAGTTCAGGATATCCTTATCTTATGATAACCGGAAAAATATTATTTATTATGAATCTTATAAAGATTTCATTGACCGGTTAATTGAAAACGAAACGAGGCAGGGACTCCGTTTTGGAATTAATATCCGACCGATGAAATACATCACTTGGGGCATTAATTCAAGCCTTCGTTTTCAGAAAAACGAAGGTAATATTTCCCGGAACCTAAATAGCTATGTAAGCATCAGTCGTATCCCAGCCATCAATGCCAGGGCATCTATCAGAGTGAATTTTTTGGAAACGGGTTTTTTGAGCAGTAAAATATTCGGTATCCGAATTTCAAAAGACATCATTAAGAACAAAGTAAGCGGGGACGTGTATTTTCGCAGGGTAGCTTATGATTACAAAAATTCAGAACAAACTGTGCAACAAAACATAGCCGGATTAAATTGCTCTATCCGTTTACTGAAAAAATTATCGTTTTATGTTTATTATGAAAATACTTTTAAAAAACAAAGCCCTACCTTGACCCGCTTCAATACAAAGATAATCCAGCGATTTTGATTTAGTAAAAATGAAAAAACAAGTTTCTAAGTAGTCGGACATATTTATGTTGATATTTTGGCGAGTTTGTTTTTAGAGAGGATAAGACAAAAAAAATTAAGCATAGCCGCAGCTACGCTTCCTTTTTTTTTAACGCAGTCATCGCTGAAAAGAAGCCGCCAAAATATCAACATAAATGTGTCCGACTACTTAACTTTACCCATTCTTTTTATTTCCACCTAACCATCTGGACAAAACCACAACTAACAATGGATTATTCAAAACCTATATATACCCTCTTATTGGCTTGCATTTTAACCGCCTGCGACTCTGGCCCAAAAGTAATCGAAGCAGAGCCGACAACTAATGTAAACACTGCTCCTTCTGCGGTTTTTGAGAATGTTCCGGCCGTACAAAATGCCCCCTCTTCCGCTGAGCACAAAGTTGTTGTGGAAGAGGTATTGGACACGGAAAAATATTCCTATTTAAGTGTTTCGGAAAATGGTGAAAAATTCTGGGTTGCCATTCCCCGCATGGATGTTGAAATTGGCGGCACCTATTATTACAGGGGTGGATTATTGAAAAAGAATTTCCAGAGCCGCGAGTACAACCGGGTTTTCGAAACAGTCTATCTCGTATCGGATATCCGCACGCAGCCAATTGGAAGAGGCAATAGTTCCTCGGCAGTTGATGAGGCATTAAACCGGATCCAGGGTGGCAACACCTTGCCTGACAAAGGGCCTATCAATGTGAAGCCAGTAGAAGGTGCAATTAAGTTGTCGGAATTATTTTCCAATATGGGGAAATACGAAGGCAAGTCCGTTATAATTACCGGCAAGGTCGTAAAAGTCAACCCCATGATAATGGGCCGCAATTGGGCACATATTCAAGATGGCTCCGGTGACGATCTGGATTTGACAATTACCACAACCGAAAATATTCCTTTGGGCCATGTAATCACTTTGGAAGGGACTATTGCACTGAACAAAGATTTCGGAGCAGGCTACAGATATGAGATTATCATGGAAGGGGCGGTGTTGAGATAAAGCTTCCAAAATATTACCAGCGTTCTATAATCAATACTCCGTGGCGATTTTATAAATCGCTGAAAATAAGGAAGTTAACAAGACACAAATTTTCACAAATTACACAAATTTTACTTCGTAAAACATAGATAATCAACAATTTGTGTGATTTGTGAAAATTCGTGTCTAAAACCTCCACGAACCATTGATAATGGTGTTTGCATTTGAATTGCAAACACCATTTTTATTTTTTCAAATAAACCCTATGCTGCCAAAAAGCCAATAAACTAATTATCGTCAATATGATGATCGAATAAAATACAGATGACGGAATTGGCATTGGATCGCCAGACGCATAGGAGTGCAGTCCCGACAAATAATAATTCACACCAAAATAAGTCATGATGACCGATGCCCATCCAAACAGCGTGGCCACATTAAAGGCATAGGGCCCACGGAAACCTGGAATAAAGCGCATGTGCAAAATAAAAGAATAAACCAAAATGGTTACTAAAGCCCAGGTCTCTTTCGCATCCCAACCCCAATACCTTCCCCAAGATTCGTTCGCCCAGACACCGCCTAAATAAGTACCGACACTTACCATAACCAAGCCGCCTATCAAAGTCATTTCACTAATGTGGGTCATTTCCTTTACGATGCGATAAACGTTCTTACTGTTTTTGCCACTTCCGAAAATCATAAATATTAAATTCAAAACTCCGATTATTGCCCCAAGCATTAAAAAACCATAACTCCCTGCCTCCAATGATACATGAATGGTAAGCCAATAAGATTTTAATACAGGAACTAAGGGCGTGATCTCAGGATCGAGCGAACTCAGTGCAGCCACCATTAATATAGTAGCTGCAAGTACAGAAGTAGCAGCTAGCCCGCCCAGTGATTTTCTGGAAAAAATAAGCCCTGCCAATGCGGTTGTAAAAGCAATGTATATCATGGACTCATAACCGTTGCTCCACGGAGCACGGCCTGATACATACCAACGGAGACCGAGGCCAAGAACGTGCATAAAAAAAGCAAGAGCAAAAATACCAAAGGCTATTTTAGTTGGCAAATTTAAATTAATATCCGGTTTAAAAACAGAGGTAAACAATAGCCCCAAAAACACAAGCCCAAGCAAACCATAAACTAATCCTAAACGGGAAAAAACATTTAATTTATTTAGAATTAATTCCGCGTTTATTTCAGATCGGGATGGTATAACTTCTCCCCCATTATTTTGTTGATATTCATCAAGTTCGTCAATTAATTTATCTGCCAATTCCCAGTTCCCTTCACGGAGAGAACTTTGAATAGTTGGAATATATGCGGAATAAAATCTTTGAACAAATGGACTGCCGCTGTTAGCATTATGGGTATGGTTTATATCAGCAGGAGATTGCCAAGTATTATTTTCGTCGCCAGGGATTGGAAATGCTTTCATAAACCGTCCTGAAAAAACCATGCTGCATATATTAACTTTTTCATCTAATTTTAATAATTCTTTTTCATAAACACCCCTGTCTCTTTGTGGTGTATTATATGCTTCTCTGACGTACTTCTTTAATTTATAATCACCATTGGTTTCAAAAAAATCCCCGTACTTAGCTAAGTTGCCGTCGACTCCTAATATTTTTCTAATATCTTCATGGTGGCCCAGTTTTATTAACGGTACATGATACCACTCTTTAGGGTTAGCGGCCATGCCCAATACAATCTGTTCAGCATTTATTCCATGTAAACTTCCTTTTCTTGATAATTTCCTAAGTATTTCACTGGCATAAGTGTTCATTGGTTTGAACCTGCCCTTGTGGTCTTGAATAATTAACTCGCCGAATTTTTTAGCGTGGTCAATGTTTACTGTTTTTATATCCTGAATAGAAGGGGGTGTGGCATATATTGGATTAGAAAATGAAATAAAAAACCCAATAAAAATAGTAGCAGCTAATTTTTGTGCCGTTCGCATTTTTTTAATGTTTTCTCCCAATTGATAAAACCGACTATTTTTACTAAAAAAAGTCATTACCAGTCCGATGGTCAGTAACGCATATCCAAGATAAGAAATCCACGTGCCAGGTGCGTCGTGATTTACGCTTAAATAAGTACCCAGTTCGTCCTGATCAAAAGAGGACTGAAAAAAGCGGTAACCACCATAATCCAAAATATGGTTCATATAAATCCTTTGATCCAGCACCAGGTTTTCGCGGCTATCGGCCAATGTAATTTCACTGGCATAAGAAGAAGCTGAATTGGTGCCGGGATATTTTTCCATAATAAAATCATTTAACTTTATGGAAAATGGCACTGTGACCCTTTTTGATCCATACGAAACCGAAAAACCCATATTTCCTACCTCGACGATTCGAGGTCTCCCTTCCACACCTTTAGAACCAAAAACAGTAAAATTTTTCTCCTCACCGTTGGTGCTTATTTTCATATTTACTCCGCCGGTGCCGGTACTGGCCATTTTTTCGGAAGATGATTTTATTTCAACCCGGCCTTGAGGCGTGAACAAGCCGAACACAAAACTTTGCTGGCCACTCGAATACATACTCCTCAAGAGCACTTTGTGATAGGTGTCAGGGTCCATTATAAATTTTTCCTGGGTGGCCATTTGCATGACATTATAAGTAGCGCCAGATTTATAAGTCAATTCGTCGTTTTCATATTTTATATTAAAAGCCAAAGGGTCTTCCGTGTCCCTAAAATTAAACAGTGTACCGCGTATCTTTACTCGATCACCTTTTTTCACATAATATTCTTCCCGCCCGTTAACCCCTCCGATCACGACTTTCAATACGGGCAGGCCACCGTCATCATCAACCAGCATTTCTTTGGGGTTAGGCATAAAGCCCAGCACCTCTACGTTTACTTCTTGTCCGCCGAGGGAATAGGATTTTTTAAATTTATTATCTCCCAAAGTGGCAAATAGGACAGATTCGTCAAAGGTGTACTTTTTACCGTTTTTCATGGCCTCAAAAACGAGATAGGTATCAGCCGACAAAAAGGAATTGGAAGAGCTGTTCTCCCGAATATGCATCATACCCTCACTACCGAAATAGCGGGTAACGCCGGCGCCAATCAATATGATTATTATGGAAGAGTGAAAGGTCAACGTGGCCCATTTTTTTTGCTGCGCCATACGGAATCGAAATATGTTGACAATAAGTGTGATCCCGAACAAGACCAGGAGCAGCTCGAACCACCATGCCTTGAAAATCACTTTTTGAGCGGAACTTGTACCGAAGTCATTTTCGATAAAAGTAGCTGCGCCGATGGCAAAAGCAAACAATACCATGTACAGCCCAGCGGCGGAAGTAGAGGACAGTCTGTCAAATAACTTTTTCAAAAAATTCATATAATTGCTATGTTCAGGTTAAACTGACATTTAAAATAAGGACCAAGTGCTATAAGCAGTCGGGCACATTTATCTTAACATAAATATGTCCGACTACTTGGGTCTTTCAAAAGAACAGGTTTTAGGAGCATCGAAAATAAACATTAATTGAATATCCTGGTGCTTGGAGTGAATTAATGTTTGTGAACGAGAAAAAATCCATGACCAACAGGGAAAGGACATAAAGAAAAGGATTACAGAAAGTTAGGGAGTTGGAAACAAATAACCTAACAATGAACCACCGACATTAACCCTCCCCTTTCGATTCGGGTAGGGCACTGTCATTCCAAATACGTAACTTGTTTTCACCTGGTTGCCTTTCCAAAAAAAAATCCCGAATATTCAATTTGGCAAAACCTCAAGGGAGCCTTATCTTCATTTTTTCCTCAGGCAACCCTTTTTGGGGATACACCGTACTGTCAAGTGATCAGGTTAATCCATGGAGAAAAGAACCCAGAATTTTTCATTGCTGATTAAGGCCTGCCTTAATGGTAATAAAGCAGGACAACGCAAGCTGTACCAATTGTTTTACAGCTATGGCATGAGTATTTGTCTTAGATATGCTGCCAACAAGAGTGAAGCTCAGGAAATATTAAATGATGGTTTTTTCAAAGTTTTCACAAAAATTGGCCAGTATGATCAACAGAAGCCCTTTAAACATTGGTTCAGGGTAATATTGATACACGCTTCTATTGACTACCACCGGAAATACCACAAATTAGAGCCGTTCGTTGAACTTGGACCTACGGATAGCCCAGACCCCGTCCTCAATCAAGGCTGGGACCACCTCCTCTTTGATGATGTAATGGATTGTATTCAGCAACTCTCTCCTCAATACAGGTTGGTTTTCAACTTGTTCGCGATTGACGAACTGACCCACAAGGAAATTGCTGAAAGACTGGATATTAGCATTGGCACATCAAAATCCAATTTTTCAAAAGCACGGAAAAAATTGCAAAAAATATTAAGAGAAAACTACCACCTGAAACTCAACACAAATGGATGAGAAATTCATACATAAAATAAAAGACGTCTTGAATGACCCTCCATCGATTCCTTTCGATGAAAAAGCCTGGAAAAACCTGGATAGGCGGTTGTCCGGGAATCCAAGTAAAAAATGGGGAGCAATGGCATACTTGATCCCGTTTGCTTTTTTGCTTTGGTTATTGCCGTTTGTTTTTTCTTGGTTTACATTTGAGAAATTGGATAGCGCAAATGATAAAATCGAACATTTGGAATCCATGCTCCATTCCAATTCCAAACTATTGCTCGACTCAGTTGTCCAACGTCATGTAACCGTGGTTTTCGATACCATTTATAGGACATTTTATAAGGATGTGAAAATGGAGGAAAAGAAATCCAGCCAGCCACCATTGCAATTTTATCAACCTTCTTTTTATGAAAATAAAATTACATTTTTAAGGGAACAAAATTACAGCCACCTCTTACCTCCAAATTCGTTTCTGGGACTTTCGTCAATGCCATTGTCAAGAATGAATAGAGCGCTCATCGACTTGGAAAATAAAAATATTGCCACTGATAAACTTGCAAACAGGGAGTCTCTTTCAAGCTTACAACAGTTAACTTTAAAACCTTTGATCTACTCAAATGATCCAGAATTATCAGTAAGGTCAACGCCATATCAATTTAAAGGGAAGAATAAAAACCTGCGGTATTATCTGTATAAAATGCAGCCTACCCATTTTGCATTGGGAACAGGTATTGGGATGGTTAGCGTCTTTGGAATTAACAATAGTATATTGAGCAGCCTCTCAATGAACATAGACGCAGCAATAGGCTACGGGGAGAACTTGAACCTTACAATTAGTGGGGAATATCTTCGGTGGAAATTTGAAAAAGAATTTGAAGATGAAGATGACCAACAAGAAATTTACGAAGATTACCCCGAGGCGCCACCCAATTCACCTGAAGATAAACTTCATGAATTGTACGGTGATTTCAAGTATATACAAATCCCCATTGGCTTGGAATACACTTTATTCAGCAATAAGCGGCTAAGGCCTTATTTTGGTTTTGGCGTCACTGCCCAAAGGGCTTTACGCTCGCAGTTGATTTATGAATTCAAACCGGCTTCGGGCGAATACAAGATTACTAAAGACAATCTTTTGCCAAATAGTTTCGAACTAAAATCTGCCTGGGGAAGCCTGGGCATCCAATATGAATTAGGAGATCATTGGAGAATCCGGTTGGGTGGAAGTGCCCAATTTGACCTGGAAAAAGGGGCATACAAATATGAAAACCTTCAATTATTAAAAATTAAAGGTGGGCTGAAATATAAATTTTAAGCTGCCTGTCGTTTGCTGGAAATTGGACGGTCCATTGTAGAATTGATGGCTCAATAAACTTTCACCAACAGGTTGTTTATTGAAAGTGAAACAGAAGAGGGTGCCTTTATATGGTTCCATGATAAAACTTTACTCAATTTTAGGGGAAATCCTTCTTCTCGTTGTCTTGAATAAAAATGACTTTATGAAAAAAATAATTTTTGCATTCCTGATCTTCTCGAGCGCCTTTCAATTGCAGGCCCAAAACAAATCCCTCTCGTGGTTTACAGATTTGTCCGAAGCTAAAAATTATGCTGCCGGGAACCAGGCCAACATCTTAATGGTATTTGCAGGTTCTGACTGGTGCAAACCTTGCATCCAATTCAAACAAGACATCCTGCTGTCAGAAGATTTTTCAGAATATGCCGCTGGGGAAATTGCCATCCTCTACCTCGACTTCCCCGCTCGAAAGAAAAACCGATTGCCCGCAGAACAGACTGAGCACAATGAAGCATTGGCTGAAAAATACAACCGGTCTGGTGCTTTTCCAAAAATCCTCTTGCTCGACAAAGACCAAAACATATTGTCAGAACCAGTATTTAAAGGACAACATGTTGATGAATTCGTCCAGCAATTGACTCAAAACTTGCCCGTCAAATGACCAGTTATTTCATCAATATTTGGATGGCTATGGCTTTTATCATTGCCGTGCAACCATTAGCAGGACAAGGATCATCTGCACAAAAAAAAGTGCTGTTGCTGATGGGAAGCCGCTTTGAAATAACAGCCGTTGCGGAAGATGACACCATCGCTTGGGAAGCAATCAATGCTGGCATCGCTGAAATTCAGCGCATCGAAAAAATCATTTCTTCCTGGGATCCGCAATCACAAACAAGTGAAATCAATCGGCAGGCTGGACTTATGCCAGTCGCGGTTGACAGGGAACTATACGACCTAATATTCCGCGCAAAAAAAATATCACAACTCACCGATGGGGCTTTTGACATCTCATTTGCTTCAATGGACCGGGTATGGCGTTTTGATGGCTCTATGACACAGTTGCCAACACAGGAAGAGGTGGCCGCCGCCAAAGAAAAAATCAATTGGCAGGACATCATACTTGACACCGATCAACACACGGTATTTCTGAAAGAAAAAGGCATGAAAATCGGCTTTGGTGCGATAGGCAAAGGGTATGCAGCCAACCGTGCAAAGTTTGTCATGGAAAAAATAGGAGGTATAAATGGAGGCGTCGTCAATGCCAGCGGTGATCTTATTACCTGGGGTAAAAGCAACCGCCCAGAAGGATGGACGGTGAAAATTGCAGACCCAAAGGAAAAAGACAAATTGTTGGGCTGGCTTCCAGTAAAAGACAACGCCATCGTTACTTCGGGCGACTACGAGCGATATATTGAATTTGATGGGAAACGATACGCGCATATAATTGACCCTCGAACGGGTTATCCAACGACTGGGATCAAAAGTGTAACCATTGTTTGTCCCGATGCCGAATTGGCAGACGCACTGGCAACTTCAGTCTTTGTTTTGGGAAAAGAAAAGGGACTGAAATTAATCAACCAATTAAATGGGATCGAATGCCTCTTCGTCACCGATGACGATGATATTATAACTTCAGAAAATTTAAAACTAAACTACAAGTAAACAGCATGAAAAAAGCAATATTGTATCTGGCCCTTTTCCTATTTGGCATCCAGTTCACCGCTTGCGTGGACGTAAAAGCCTATCAGAAAATGTACCTCAACGACAGCGAAATGGAGCTCGCCGCCAAAAAAGGTGAACTGTTCGAAACCAATTTTGAAGCTTACCGAGAAGGAGCAGCCGGAGCCAACGGCGGCAAGGTCGGTGGAGGCTGTGGCTGTAATTGATGGGTGATGGGTGATGGGAATCATATACTTAACAAAAATACGATATAGACAAAATGAGAAATACCTATTCAATCATATTATGTATGCTTCCCCTATTTGCCTTTGCTCAGGAGGCATATCAAATGAAAGGGAACAGTGAGGATGTGGAAGTCAATTTCCTTTTAAGCTACTATGACCAAGACGGCGACAATGCAGCAGTGACGGGGGGTATTGGAACAGAAGAACTCCAGGACTACGCCAGTCTCTTAGTTGTCAATATTCCCTTGGACAGCATTCAATCGCTCAACTTATCGCTCGGTGCTGATCTTTATTCCTCTGCTTCCACCGACAATATTGACAATATTGTATCCTCTTCTTCCAGCAGTGATATGAGGAAATATACAAACATTGGTTATGCCAGAAAGAACTTGAAAAAAGGGGAGACTTATGGCGCCCGCATCGGTTTTTCATTAGAGTATGATTACATTTCCATAAATGGTGGCCTTACCTGGACAAAAGAATGGAACGAGGGGAATTCTGAGTTGAGCCTAAATGCCCAGGCATTCATTGACAGTTGGGATCTCATCTATCCGATTGAAATCAGATCGGAGGTGACGGGGACAATTGCTTCCTCCAACAGGAGTTCCTATAATCTCCAAGCCACCTATTCGAAGGTAATCAACAAGCGCCTACAGATGTCCATTTCCGGAGAGGCCATTTATATGGACGGCTTGTTGTCCACCCCTTTTCACAGGGTCTATTTCGCTGATCAAACCAGGCCGGACATTGAAAGGTTGCCTGATACCCGACTGAAAATCCCGGTAGGTATTCGAGCCAATTATTTCCCTTTTGATAATTTAATTGTTCGATCCTATTACCGCTTTTATTGGGATGATTTTGGAATCAATGCCCATACGATGAGTATTGAAACACCTATCAAAATAGGAACAACATTTACGTTGTATCCATTTTACCGGTACCATACCCAAACGGCTGCCGACTATTTTGCCCCTTTTAAGGTTCATACGACTGCCGAACAATTCTACACTTCCGACTACGACCTCTCCGCACTGAGCAGTCATAAAATTGGATTGGGATTTGGCTTCTCCCCACTTTACGGAATTACCCGCGTCAAAATGCCTTTTTCCAAAAAAGCATGGGTGATGGACAAGCTCCAAGTGCGCACTGCTTACTATTCACGTAGCACTGGCCTGAACAGCTTTTTGGTGAGTTTAGATCTTGGGTTTAAGATCAAAGGTAAAAAGTGACATTCAAAAGGAGGGCGTAAATAATAAATCCTTGACAGGTTTCCCAAAATGAAAAACGAGCTATGGCATTTCTCCATAACTCGCTGATTATCAGTGCCGAAAGGGGGAGTCGAACCCCCACGCCCTTGCGGACACACGCCCCTGAAACGTGCCACGAATGGTTTTATCTGAATCCACTTTATTATAAAACGCTGATTATCAATGAAATTACTTTTCAAATAACACCAGATAAATACATATAAAATGTATTTTTGCTTGCAAACCGCTTGCAAATCTTTCCTTCAAACTTTTCAATGATATGAGCAAAAATACCTTTAATGCCTATCTTGTCTTAGACAAACGTAGAGGAAAATCCGGGAACCTCTACCCTATTAAGCTACGGGTGGTCATTAACCGTAAATCTTTTCACATCGCACAGGGGTGCAGTATTAAAGAAGAATATTGGATTGAAGATAAAGAGGAAATTTCCAACAAATGGAAAGGTGTTGCCAATGTTACCCGGTTAAACAACAAACTGCTCAAAGAAAAAAGCACAGCACGGGATAAGCTGCTTGAACTGGACGAAGCTGTTGGACTGGATGCACTTACTATGATGGAGATCAAAAATAGGGTCACAGGAAAAGTGGATGCCACCTACTTGATAGGGTTCTTTGACCTCATCATTACGGAATTGGAAATCGCTGGAAAGGTAGGCAATGCAAGAGTCTATGGATTGGTCAGGGACAGTATTGCCAATTTCTTGCATCATAAAGATATTCCGTTAACCAAAGTGACCCATGCATGGCTTAAAAAATACGAAGTGTGGTTTCTCGGCAAAGGCAACCGGGTCAACGGGCTTTCGGTCAATTTGAGGACACTAAGAGCTTTGATCAACAAGGCCATTAAACGGAATGTAGTCCCCTCAACGAATTACGCATTTGCCAACTATTCAATAAAAAAAGAGCCAACGAAAAAAAGGGCGATCAAAAAAGGAGGGATCGAAGCCTTGACCCAATACAATCCTGTAACGGCAAAGCAGGAACGGGCGAAAGATTACTTCTTAATGAGTTACTATCTCATGGGGGCATCCTTTGTTGATCTTGCCTTTTTGAAAATTGAAAATATCAGAGAAGGGCGGATTGAGTATAAACGTAAGAAAGTTGGCAAATTATATAGCATCAAAATCACCCAACCTTTGCAAGAAATACTGGATAAATATTTGGATGGAAAAAACAGTGACGACTTTATTCTGAACGTCATCCGTAACAAAGTTAATAGAGGCTTATATAAACATATTCGTATCGAGGATGAGTTTATTAAATATGAGATCAGCGGCGTAGAAGTCACCCAAAGAATAGCTGTCACGGCAGAACTGAAAAAACATCTGACTCAATATAATTTAGGCAGGGAAAGACAAGAGTTTCTGGCACAACTGGTTCTCACAAACGAAAGTAAAAAACAGTATCGCCATGTCAGAAATGCACTGAGAATCTATAACAATACTATGAAAGTCATTGGAGAAGCTTGTGGCATTTCCTCTGACATCACCAGCTATGTGGCACGACATTCCTTTGCGACGATTGCCAGAAATAAAGGGATTCCCGTTCCCATCATTTCACAGGCGCTTGGGCATTCGGACTTAAAAACAACGGAAGTCTATTTAGCAGAATTTGATAATGATTTGATGGATAGGTATAATGAGGAGATTATTGGTGGCTAAGGACAAATATAGATTGACCAAAAAATAATAAACAAAGATTCATTAATATTCAGCTAAAAAGACCTGTACACTTTATATACAAGAAGTGTGGCATAAGTTGAATTGAACGCTCGCTACTCCACCTTCACCAGCTTCCCGCTTTTCAGCAACAACTCCCCCTCCCATATTTCATAGAAATAAATACCTGCTTGCAGCCCGTCAAGGCGCAGGGTGTTCCGGCCCGTCTGCAGGGGCTGCACCTTATGGCGATGGCCGACCGCATCGAAAAGCACAATTTTGGCATCCCTTGGCAGGTAGTTGGTGAAGGTGATGTTGACCCCTCCCCTCGCAGGGTTGGGGAATACATTGATGCTGACCTTTTGCGCTGCTTCCACGGAGGAGACCGTGCCCAGTTCGAGGGTGCGGCAAAAGGTGTGTTCCCCGTTCATGTTGCCCACGGTAAGGCAGGCCTCATAGCTGCCTGGCTGTGAAAAAACATGCACAGGGCTGGTATCTTGGCTGGTAGTGTTGTCGCCAAAGTCCCATTGCCAGGTAGCAGGCTCGTAATAGCTCAGGTCGGTGAACTCCACTTGCAGGTAGTCCGTTGTGTCCTGTTCATACCTGAACTTGGCAATGGGCAGGTTGTCGAGGCCGAGGGTATCGCAGGGAGAGCCGTCGAGTGGGCCGAGTCGGTAGTTGGGGAAGTGCGGCATGGTGCGGGCGTTGTAGGTGGGCAACTGGACGCTGTGCTGGCGCACCTCACAGGCAACCCCCTTCCTGTTGGGGTACTGGATGGTGTGGAGGGTGTTCACGCCGTTGGTGCTGTTGATGTATATCCTCCCGTCGGGGCCTAACTGCATTTTATAAAAATTGGTCGTAAAAGGGGACTGGTAGCCATCATAGACCGCAACCGTATCTTTGGATGCTTCGATATCGCCTGCCCAAAGGTCGAACTGCAGGACCCAGCCCGTTGAGGTAACATACAGGAAACGGGAATTGGGGGAAACCGCAAGCCCTCCCCCCAGGTTGGTCCCGGGCAAAGGGATGAATACAGGATCATGAAAAGTGCCCTCGCACCTGTCAAAACCAAAGATGCTGACCCCGTGCTTTACTTCATACCTGGCAAACCTGCTCCCGTCGGGGGAAAACACGAGGAACCCCAGTGCCGTGGTAAAGGGCATTTCGGGGCCAAAGGCCAGTTCTTCCTTTGACACGATCCCCCCTTCCGTGAAAAGCAGCCGGTTGTACCTGTTGGCACTGTTGACCGGATTGAATATCCACCAGTCCCTGCCGTTGCCGTGTTTCACAGCGGTGATGCTGCCGAACGCCCCATCCGTCAACAACGGGCTGTTTTTCAGGACGACCTTGCCCAATCCGTTGTTGGCAGCCATATCTACTTTTGTCTGGTGCATTATGGTCCTTGCAATACCGTACTCAGGGTGTGAACTGATGCTTTCATGGAACAAGAACAATGTGTCTTTGTTCCCGGGCTTTGGGAGGAAAAACTCGCTCTGCACCACTTTGTAGCCCGAACTGTAGTCAAGCCCTGCATAATAGCCCGTGTTCAGGCTGTCCCCGTCCCCGATCCTTTCATGGTCGCTCCCGATAAGCTGTACGCCATTTGTATAGAACATCAGGTTGCCCGTGGAATCACAGAAACTGGCCATGGTTGACCTGAAATTCAACGCCCTGTCTTCCCTGTATATCGAAACCGGGTCATCCCTGAAATCAATGACCGTCCTCCCATAGGCCGTATCGCTGTAGAATGAATCATAGCCCATGGGCCAATAATAGTCGTGGTTCTGTGCGTAACCAAAATGTAACAGAAAGAAGGTGGACAGTGACAGCAACAGTATTTTCATAGCGACATTTTAATTAACCCGGTGCAGCCATTTGGCTGCACCGGGTGCCAATGAATGTCATTGGACAATTATTTTGCCGGAAAAAGCATCTTTCCCATTTTCCATTACTTTCACGAAATACATACCAGGAACAAGCCCCTTGGTAAGGAACGTGGCCTGCCGGTCCTTTCCGCCCATCACCTTTGTCCTCACAACTTTGCCATGTGCATCAACCACCTGGACTTCCCGGTGGGCTTCCACAGCGTTCCCGATGCTGAGGGTGAAGCTTTCTTTTGCAGGGTTCGGGAACAGGCGGAACGGTAAAAAGGGCAAAACTCCAAACCCTGCACCTCCTTCCTGTACCAGTTGCTGTTGTCCCTGCCCACTACAGGCGTTGTTATCAAAGGTCATCTGGGATTTACCGGCCAACAGGCCCCTTGCCCAAAGAACCGCAGAGCCACCACTGTACGGGCATTGCTGCGCCACGCCTTCCAAAACCGTTATCTGCAGGCTGTCCAGTTCATTGCCCAAGGCATTGGACTGCAGGAAAACACCGTTCACCGTCTTTTCATTTTGCTCAAAAACCTCTACGGCACTGGCAGCATTGTTCTGGGCAATGACCCCCGGCACCAGGGCAGCCCTGTTGGCCTGGATGTTCTGTATCAGGGCATTGGATGATTGCGCTAAGCTATCCAACAGTATTATCTGGTTTCCCCGTTCGGCTGCCAATTGGTTATAGTTTGCCCCAGTCGCACCCAACAACAAGGTGTCCAGTACAGCTATTGAATCCATGGCGGCCACCCTTTGATCGTACAAACCTGTCAATTGGGTTTCTTCTGCCCCGCTCAGGACAAATAGGCTTTCTATGGCCATTTCAACCGCTGTAAATTGCCCTACCGTCGTATTGGCCTGGGCCTGGTAGAAACTTTCGAACGTTGATCCGGCAGGCCGGAGGGCATCGTTCAATTCAAGGTGCTTATAAAGGTACCGTTCGGCCATCCATTGCATGGGTGCCTGATAACCATCGGAAACAAATGTGCCGTCCGCAATATTTTCATCCATATTGTCCGTTGCTGATTTTCCAGTCTCTCCGCCTGGGGTCGTACCCACCTGACAAGATTGCAAGACTTCCTGCCGCAACGGCCGTGAAAGGAACCAGTTTGGGTTGTTCAGGTTGTCGATATTGGGCGGAAATGCAGGGGCAGCATTACCTTTTACAGGATATACATTTTGTCCCAAAACATCATCAGATGAACTCTCATGAAGGGCTCCCCTGCTATTGCCAGAGTGATTCCCAAACCACCTATTCCTGTAAGTACGCTCTAAGGGGTCATCGACAGGTTGGGGGCCGGTTTGTCCCAATATGGAATAATGCAATCCGTAAAAATGAGAGTTGAAATAGGTATTTTGCAATTTAGTCCCTTGGCAGCCACTGTCAAACCCCATCCCTATCTCAGTTGCATCCACGTCATTGCAGCTATAAAAGCCGTTGAAGGAATTGTTCACTTTGATACCGAATGAATTGTAGGGGTCGGTCGCTGTTGTCCCTGCAAAAACCCCGGTCACTTCATTCGTTTTCAAGATGGTACGGTCGCAGCCATCCAGGTTGATCCCAGTGTACTCAACTGCCCCAGCCCCAGTGGTGATGGCATTGTAGCGGATGTCGTAATTCAATGTGGACTGCAAGTTGATCCCATTGCTGCCGTCAATAAGGCTGATCTCGTTGTCCCGGACGAGCGCAGTCCCCCCACCGGGGTTGGTTGATGTAGCCAAGAAGGCATTGGCCTCATTTGGTACGGGATGTCCCGCAACCGGGGGGATGACCGTTAGCTTATTGTCATTGATCTTGACATAGGTGCCGTTTGACTGGTCTATCCATATCCCGTTGCCTGCTGCCGAAATTTCACTGTCCCAGACCAATAGTGAAAAGTCGTGGGCCAACCTGCTGACGATGCCATTATTTCCTATATTGGTCATGTCAACCCCCTTGACCCGTATGTTCGTGCCTGTCGCATTAATCCCATTGGTACAGTTGCTGAATACATTTGAAGGAAAGCCAACAAAGTCCCATACCCATAATATGTTACCGTTGCCAAATCCTGCAATTGCATTTCCTGAGTTAGCAATATTTGGGACTGCTACAATGTTTTTAAATTCTGCATTCGATATGATGGCATCAGTATTTGATATGAGTATTCCTGTACGGAGGTTGTCGAACAGGACCGGCCCGCTGCCACCGCCCGTGCTCAACCTCAACAGTTTCTGATCGGTGACAAAAATCCCCGTATTGGCCCAGGGGTCGGGATCTGTCGAACCGTCGGACGGTGGGAGCAGGTTTTCTGTGCCAATGAATGACACGTTTGAAATGATGGGCATGGAAAAACTCCCCCCTGTACCAATATGGTAGAGGCCATAGAAGTTGTTTTCAAAAACAACCTGGTCCAAGTTTACAGTCGCACCTTCCAAAAGCTGGACGGCTTGCTGGGCATCTTCAATGACCACTTTGTCAAGGCTCGTCCCCGTTAATTTGAGTGTCCCACCAGCTTCCACCGTGATGCCCTCCCAGCGTTTGTCGCAGCCCCGGATATGTGTCCCGTCCTCAATGGTGAGGGTATTTCCGTCTGGGACCTTGATCTCTGCACCGGGCAACATGCAGATGTTGGAGTTGGGCGGGAAATTGTAAGTACCTGGATTGTTAGTGATGTTGTTGGCATCCATGACCAAAGTGCCCTTGATGACCACATCGATTGAATTGACCGGGGCTATCGGCAATTCGTTTGGGCCTGTACCCACCTCGGTGGAAAGAAAGGTTTCAACTCCCATTGAACCGATGAGGACACTGTTGGCTGGGCAATCGCAGGTAGTTGGCATGCACTCCAGGAGTCCAAGGGCATAATCAAGGTCGCTGCTCCCTTCAACACAGGTATTGCTTGCCAAAATATCAATGGATATTTCGATGTTTCCCGGAGGGGACGGCAAGTTGTTGTTCGGGAGCAGGTCAATGGGCAAGGACACATTCGTGCAATTGCCTGGGACAACCGATTCGACATGCGAGCCTGATGTAAACGGGGCGCCCAGATCAAAAAGCGGGTTGCCAGAGGTTATTTGCGGTGTCAATGTCACATCGACAGGGGACGTCCCGCTGCCGAGGACACAAAGTTGGTACTCCAATGTGAACTCCCCATCTGCACATACTTCTGTTGGCGGGTTGAGCAGGTCGAGGGTCAGGGTGTTGTCACAGTCCCCCAATACCGAAATGTTGTCTATCAGTATCGACTCAGCTTCATTATTATTGGGACTGCCGACCGAGACTGTAATATAATTGATTGTTTCGCCAGTATTGTTCGGCCAGTTAAAAGATATGTTTTGGTATGAAGCATCAGGGTAGGGCGAAAAAAGCCCTACACAATCATGGGAAAATATTGGGGCGAAGTAAATAGCGGTAGGTACGGACTGGTTGATACACGTAAAACCTCCACTATTAACGCAAGAATTGGGGACTACCCCTATAGAACAGGGATTATCTTTACTTGCAAAGAAATTCAGGCTTGCTTGAGATCCGGATAACTGCACAGCGTCAAAATTTATTTGAAGCGTACACCCCGGCTGGAGGCCATTGCTTATCGGTATATAAATAGCTTCATAAAAATTCCCAAAATCCTGTGTGCCGATTCGGATGGCTACATTTTGGTTTCCGTTACTGCCCGGGTTTACGCACCAAACATCAGGAGTGTTGTTTTGGGTACCGTTTAAATTGGGGCAATAAGTTAACCCGAGCTGGTCAAAATAAGTAGAGGTCGCACCTGACGCCGGGGTCAAATCATCGAAATCACCGTAGCAAAACAATTCCATGCCGCAAGTGGCAGGGGGGCATTGGGGGAGCTGTGAATGGGCGTCGTCTATCGGGCAAACAACAAAAAGAAATAAAAGCAATCCCGAAAACAGGTTAGGATCAAAGCATTTCTTCAGCTTCGGCCGGATCCGCAGGACATTGGTAAACCCTTTTAAAAACCAGGTTGTATTTTCGGCACCCGAAAATCTTTTTAATTCAATGTAATCAGTCATAATCTTAGAGAATTTAAGGTTATAAAATAGATGACAACCTCCCACCAGTTAAACCACCGATGGACAGCTCATCACCCCTTGGAAAAGGCAATAAGAATCCTCAGCACGAAATAATCATTTCATGCCGGATGCGTGTTCCGATAATGTATGTACAGGATTTTAGAATAGGGAAATTCAGCCCCGCTATTTAATTAAAGGGCCATACTTGCAACAATCAAGCAGTCACAATAAACGCCCGCTCAAAGCGGCCATTTTTTTCTCAAAATAAATACTGGATAAATTAAAAAAGGGACAGGTGCAGGATTTGCAGGAAAGACGAATAGGGGGTCCATAGAATTTGTTTTAAGGGTAAAATAATATTTCAATGTAAAAATGAAATGCACATTGAAGGGTACAAATATATAATATGCGGAATGCGGAACAAAATATCCCCAAAGATATTTTATGTTAAAGTTATGGTAGCCCTTTAAAAAACCAGTTACAGGTCAACAACTTTCCCACGCCCGGTGCTTTTGCCTATCCGTTTGTTCATCTGTTGCCACTGTTAAGTAGTCAAGTTTAATTATTCGGGTAAAAGTGTACCTTTAATTATGGTACAAATACATCCCCTTTCAGGGGAAGAAATCCTCGATCTAACAGACGGTTACAAAAATGGCAATAAGCACTATTTCCGTATTCGCTG
>JAJCYI010000156.1 GCA_029263015.1 Saprospiraceae bacterium
TGTCACATTCTCTGGTAACTTATCTTTGTACACTAGATCAAAGGCATCACTATTGCTTGCTCCGCCGTGAGCTATTATTGAGCGATAAGTTATCGTATCACCCGCGTCTAGGTTCTCTGGGTTCTCGCCCAACGCTACCAAATTGCCATCCACTGTAAAGAACTGCTCTTGAGTTATCGTTAAAACTGGCTCGACCACACTGATTTGATCATCGTTGTCTGTTTTACTGTCGACTAAGTTGCCATTGTCATCCCGGCTTTCCACTGTCGTTGTAAAATCTCTTGTCTCTAGGCTTTGGTTCGCTACTATATTTTCGACCACACTATCAAAGGTGATTGTTATGTCTGTTCCCCGTTGGTTGAAGCCGTCGTTGCCTTCATTGACTATGTCACCAAAGTCGATAACTAATTCACCATCCACTACTGTTATAACCACTTGCTCAGTGCTTACTCCATCTCCAAAGTCAACGTTAACGTCGTTAGGATCTAGCTTCACCCCTGTTGGCAACTGATGTCTGATTACTGTGTTCTCGGTTGTTCCTTCGATAACGTCTAACGTAATCGTTGTCGGTACATTATCGCCTATCGCAAACTCTGCTCCTGTTATCGTTGTGGTTAGATCACCTATTGCTGATGGGATGTTTGTTTCAACGCTAGCCTTCAATTGGTAATCGTTTACCGCTCCGTCTACTCCATCGTCTCCACTTCGCTCATCGACGTTTTCACCTTGAGTTGATGTGAAGTCTAAAGTAACATCTGACTTTAGGTTATCTCCCAAAGCTAATGCATTATCTAGAATAACCTCGTATTCAACTACTAAAGTATCGCCTTGGGCTAGGTCATCTAAGTTGACCCCTTCAAGGTTATTGATTATCAGCTCTCCATCAGTAACTTCAAAATGTACTCCCTCGGTCAGTCTTACTCCATTGACATCGACACTTTGTAAAGTCACGTTTTCCGGTAACTTATCCTTGTAGACTAGATCAAATGCATCGCTGTTACTTGCTCCGCCGTGAACTATCGTTGAGCGGTAAGTTATTGTATCACCTGCATCTAGGCCATCTGGATCCTCACCTAAAACAACCAAGTTACCGTCCACTGTAAAGAACTGTTCTTGGGTTATCGCTAAAACTGGCTCGATCACACTTATTTCATCATCATTGTCTGTTGCTGTCGCCAATAGATTATTGGCATCATCTCGACTTTCCACTGTTGTTGTAAAATCTAGATCTGTACCACTTTGGTTGCTCGCTACGTTCTCGACTAGAGCATCAAAGGTAATTGTAATATCGCCCACTTGAGCGTTGAAGTCTTCGCTTCCTTCGCTTACTACGTCCCCAAGATCGATCACTAGATCATTGCCATCTATACTCACTGTTGTCGTTTCGCTTGTTATCCCTATTCCTAAAGCTATCGCTACTTGAGTCGGGTCTATCGATATTCCTGCGGGGAGCGTATGGCGAATGATTACGTTTTCGCTCGTTCCTTCGATCACATCCAGAGATATCTCTACCGGTGCTTTCTCACCTATGGCAAAGTTCTCTCCTGTTACCGTTGTCGTTATGTTGATTGCGTCTGGTACATTACTGACAACGTCATCGGTTATTTCGTAGTCGTTTAGTGCTCCGTCCTCACCATCGCCTCCACCACGCTCATTCGCATTGGCACCATCTGTTGAGGTAAAAGTCACTCTGGCATTTGTTACTAGTTGATCTTGCGGACGAATCGTATCATTCGCCACTACTTCAAACTTCACTTCCAGGTTATCCCCTTGAGCTAAGTCTAAGTTCAGTCCTGCTAGGTTTCCAATAACGATTTCTCCACCGATCACTTGGAAATCAGTGTCTTGAACGAGCAATGTTCCATTCACAAATACATTCTGCAAAGTCGTGTTATCTGGAATTACATCCTTATAAACTAGGTCAAATGTATCGTTATTGCTTGTTCCATCGTGAGTTATCGTTGAAACGTAGGTAATGACATCTCCGGCATCCAATTCTGTTGGATTCTCCGCCAACGCCTCCAGATTACCGTCTCGCGTGATAAATTGCTCTTGGTTGATCACTAATACTGGCTCGATCACACTGACTTGATCGTTGTTATCATTGTCTCGGTCGATTAGGTTGTTAGCATCATCGCGGCTTTCTGCGCGTGTTCGAAACAAAAGAGTTGTTCCATCTTGATTGCTGTCAACATTTTCAACTAGAGCATCAAATTCTATTGTGATGTCAGTAGCTTGAACGTTAAAATCGGCTCCTCCTTCGCTAACAACATCACCAAAGTTAATAAATAACCGGTTTCCAATAAGAACAACTTCTACCTTTTCGCTAGTAATTCCATTTGCTAAGGTAACTTGAACATCATTAGGATCAACCGCCACGCCTGCTGGAAGAGTATAGCGAACGGTCAAGTTTTCTGTGGTTCCCTCTAGAACGTCAACTCTAATTTCGGTCGGAACAGTTTCCCCTACAGCAAATTCATTTCCAGTTAATGTGGTGGTAACATCGACAACTGCCGGAACATTCGTTTCTACGCTATCTTTAACTTCATAATTATTCAGTCCGCCAGCCCCATCGTCTCCGTCTCTTTCCTCTGCTTCATCTCCATCCAGAGAAGTAAAGGTAACTTGAGCGTCTGTCTTTAAATTTTGTCCCAGAACAACTGTATCATCAACGGTTACTTCATATTTAATGGTCAAGGTGTTTCCATCTGCTAAATCATCTAGACTAACACCTTCTAGATTGTTAATGATCAACTCTCCAGCAACTACTTCAAAGTGAGTTCCCTCAGTAAGCTCAAAATTATTAGCAAAAACTTTTTCTAAAGTAACATCCTCTGGCAGTTTATCTCGGTAGACCAAATCAAAAGCATCGCTGCTACTAGCTCCTTCATGAGCAATTTCTGAGATGTTAGTGATGGTTTCTCCCGCATATAAGTTATTGGGTGTTGCTCCCA
>JAJCYI010000157.1 GCA_029263015.1 Saprospiraceae bacterium
TAATTTTCGCACTGGCGGCGGACGCCCTTCTCGGCGTCGGACCCCAAGGCCTTTTGTCGGGGTCCGCCGCATCGAAGGGCGTCCGACACCTGTGCTAATAGTACTTTTCAATTGATGCCGCCTTAACCCACAGCGCCCAATAAAAAAAGGGAACATGCCGAAACATGCTCCCCTTGATTTTAACAAATTATATGCAATCGTAATCTCATGAACTAATTTTGGAAACCTTCAGCTTACGGGGTCAGCCGCGAATGGCGCTAATTTTCACGAATTGTTCAAGTTGCGAATTTATTAGTGAAAATTGGCGCAATTAGCGGCGACCTGAACAGTCGCCTAATTTTTAATGAACCTCTGCCTCGACACAATCTTCCCATTCAATTCAAGCGCAATGAAATACAAACCACTTGGTAGGTCTGCAACTTGCACCCGATTGCTTTTGGTTGTAACCAACTTCGCTCCATTGGTCGCTATGACTGAATAGGTCACCACCTCAGCATCAATTTGGCTCAGTAGTTTGACATTGATCCAATCACCAGCTGGGTTTGGATAAACGGTCATTTTGTAATCGTCCGACAGAGAAGCCGTCTCCAGTTCGAACCCAACATTTGGATTTGTGGCAAAACTATTAACCCCTCCATTACAATCGGCTTCGTCTGCACCATAAACTTCTCCGAGCTGGAACGACACGTTTGGATTGAGGCCGAGGTCAATTCCTGAAAATTCATTTGGCAAAAGACCCACTGGCACAAATTCGTTGGCCAGATAGATTTCAGCTGGGCAAGTACCTTGTTTCCGGAAGGAGAACAACATGATCTCACCACCGGCTGTCAGGGTCATATTGCTATTGCCTGCCGTCAGGTCAAAAGTATAATAGGAAATGCCTGGCGTCTCTGGTGAATTCAACTCATAAATTCCGGGCAACCAAGTACCGGCGGCCTGGCTTTTGACATCGTAATAAGCAAAGCCTGCTGAGGCGGCTATAACTATTCGCCCACTGATGGCCTTGTTGTAACCAGAAGGTGTGTAATCGCCAACAGCTTTTATCCAAACGCCCCATGATTGTCCGTCGGGACGTAATTTCAATTTATAATCAACAAAGTCTGTGCTTGGGTAGCAGGCAGGGTTATCTTCTACCGCCAAAGTGACGGGGTCGGAAATAGTGCTGCAAACGCCTGCGTCCACGATCGCACGGAATTGGTATCCGTGCAATCCTTCAACGGAAGTGATGTTCAAGTTTTCTGTTTCAGTCCCTTCATAAATACCTCCAAACCCTGTTTCGCTATCATTTTCGATGGCTTCCCATGAGTCGCCATCGTCGTCACTCATTTGCCAATATATTGCATAGTCGAGATCGGATGGATTGTCAATTTCTACTGTAAATTCATGGCCTTCATTGAAACACACTTCCGCATTTTCCGCTTGTGTTTCTATTCCAAATGGCCCAGCAACTTCTAATTTTGCACTGTTTGAAATAATGGGATCAAACTGTCCTGCTGTAATTTGGCACCTAAATTTATACCCGTCGGTTCCAGTTGCATCGGACACAAAAAGATTAGCGGTTTCGGTTCCAATATAAACAATATTTTCAGGCACTTCTACCCAATCAATTCCATTATTGGTATATTCCCATTGATAGCTGGTTGCCTCATTGCTGCTGTTTTGAACCGATACAGTGAACAGTGCAAAACTGCCAGCACAAACCGTTTGATCCTGTGGCTGACTGAGGACAGTAAGCACTTGGCCATTTACGGTCAGATGTGCAGCGGGTGTAAATAATTCCCCACAACTTACGGTGCTTCCAACAAGCCTGAACTGCCTGCCATCCAAGCCATTGGCTGGTGAGATAGTGAGCGATGTGGTATTGGAACCAACAATTGAATTTGTACCATTATCGCCATCGGCAAGGTCTGTCCAGTTTACCCCATCACTGCTTTGCTCCCATTGCAGGTTTGCTGTTCCCCCAGCTAAGTTGCTGATGTTTGCATTGAAAAACGCATCTTCATTTTGTTGAACCGACAGGTCAACAGGATCGGCATCAACAACCAACGGCCCATCAAGTTCAAGCACGGCAAAAGCGGAATATACTTCCCCACATGCAGCCGTTTTCACCACGGCACGGAGGTTCAACCCTTGCACATTTGTCGTTTCGTTAAAACAAAGTTGTGCAGTATTTGAGCCTGAGATAAATATATTGTCGTTGAGGTCAAACCAATCAGCCGTGCCCTGTAATTGTGCTTGCCATTGGTAATTTACCTGTCCTTCGCCAGCATTGGACGCCTCTATGGTAAAACAGGCTTGATCGCCCACACATATTTGATTATCAATAGGTTGTGCATCAATACTAAGTGGACCTTCTGATTTCAGAACAGCAAAATCCGAGTAAATTGCATCACAATTCTCTGTTCCAGCTTTCAAACGGAATTGGCAATTGGACACGTCATTCTCCAAATTATCAATGGCCAGTTTAGTTGTAGTCGAACCGTTTACTTCAGCAACCCCTCCATTGGTGACATCAGTCCAGGTTACACCATTGTCACAGCTTTTTTGCCATTGGTATTTCACCGTTCCTGCACCTTCATTTTCAACCAATCCTTCAAGATAGACGGCTGAACCGGCACAAGCAACAACATCAACTGGCTGAGAAGTAAAGGAAATTGGGCCTTCTTTTTCGATTTCAATAATACCATCCAAATCGCCCGAAACAGGACATGCATTTGCATCGGCAACATAAAGCAATTGATAGGTTGCCCCGCCAAAAACAGCGACCGGAATTTCTTCACCGATCTGGTAATTGTTGACAGTAAAAGTTTCTATTCCATCAGAAAACTGAACAGTATAAGCACTGCTTAATGGGCCTTCCACATCCACCATCAGGTAGGCATTTAGCACATCACCAGCGCACAGGGTCGTTTCTCCTTCATAGGTTAAGTTAGCTGACAACGGGTGATTGGGATCGCAGGGATCATTCAGATCTGACCCATCATCATCTTCATTAAAAATGCCATCGCCATTGGTGTCTTCAAAGGCATTTGGAATGCCGTCGCCATCGTTGTCCTGACAGCTCCAGGCAGCGTTTGAAAAACTGCTTGTATAATATAACTCGGTATTTGGTGTGGTACCGTAATCGGTCACATTCAAAGTATTGAAAATACAGAGGTTGCTTTGACTCGGCGTACAGCCCAAGGCCACAGGGTCTGTTTCTTCATCAATAATATTTAGGGAATCGGGGCAAGCGCCCGAACTATGGATCGTAAAAAGCAGGGTTTCATCACCTTCATTGTATGGGATTGGTGGATCATCAGCCATTAGCGTAAAACCAAGATAAGTCCTGCCTTGATTTTCTTGTGGGCCATCAACTGAAGTATCGTGAACCCAACTTCCAGCATGGCTGGTAATGCTATCAATTTCAAATCCGAGCGGTGCAACAATTTCGGTGCGACCTTCATGGGTAACGGTAACAACAGTTGGTGAAATGCCGCCAGATGGTTTTGCAAACACTCCCCAACTCTGTCCATTCGGCATAAGTTGCAAGGATAATTTCAAGCCACCATCCCCTGCAGGGTCATTCGGATCAAAAAGATCAGAGGCATCTTCATTTGGATCAAAAACACCATTTCCATTGGTGTCCTCATGCGCATCCACAATGCCATCGCCATCGCTATCATGGCAGCTCCAGGCAAATTCACCATAATTGTCAGTAAAAAAATACAACGAGGCATTCCCGCCGCTAAAATCAAATACTGACATGTCGTTCCCAGGGTTGGTCATCAGTGAGTTAGGAAAACAAAACTCATCTGCTTCATTGGGTGTACCACAATCAATCAAGTAAAGAAATTCTGGGCAATCATCTACTTTTTTGATCGTAAACAGCAACGTCTCACTACCAGGGATATAAGTAATGTGAGGATCATCGTCAATCAGTCCAAAAGACACATATTTCGCACTCACATTCTCTGGAGGACTAGCAACTGCTGCATTGCTGACCCATTTTCCGCTATGATCTACCAAGTTGTTCCATTCAAAATCAACTGGCATCACAATAGTCACCTGACCAGATGCTGTGATCGTGGTAGCGCTTGGATTGATGGATGGGTGAGGTCGGGCATAAGCGCCCCATGACTCACCATCAGGCATGAGCTGTAACTTTAATTCAATCTGTGCATTTATGGAAAAACAGAATGAAGTGAGCAGTAAGGAGAGGAGTAAGATACGGGTGTATCCAGCGTTCATAATTCTTGAGTTTTTGTAATTTAAACTAAAATATTGGAGGGAAAAGGGAAAGGTGGGTAAGCAGAATTAGGACAATAGCTATGCCATTTAGGAATTGGAGGGGTAGTCAAGACCTGTCAGGTTGTTTTATTTATATGTGTTATCGGGCGGTTAACCGCCCGATAACACATATAAATAAAACAACCTGACAGGTCTTGAAACGCTATTCTCAAACCCGCATTCTGTGGAATGCAGAGACCGAAGCGGCAACTGTTTTCAGGCTCTCGGACATGGTGTAAAGCATATACCCTTCATTCTTGTTGAAAATACCAAAACGATTATTAGTGAGATGGAACAACTGTTCAAAATATTCCCATTTAGGCGAGTGACCTGTACCTGTGACAGGATGAAGCGTCCGCAAAGGTTTCAATTTTCCAATATGCAATGCCAAATCCAATTCAAGGCTCATATTGGAATTGCCCCTTATCCAATTGGCAATTGGATCCTCTTCCATTTGGTCATAATCTTTAAACATTTGCCAGAGTGCCAAATGATATGGGATGGTATCTTTCCGTTGCAGGTTGTAGATTTTTGCAAAGGAAGATTCTACTTTCGACCGCTCTTCGGGAGTCTCATAGTTTTCAGCAAACCACTTTTCCGAAAGGAAACCAAGAAAACGCTGGGCTTCCGCACCATCCATCCCAACCGCATAGCAAAAGCCCAAATGCACTTTGATGGCAGAACTTATCATTTCATTATAGGTCCACTGCGCAGCCTTTTCTTTTAAAGTATCCAAAACCAGCTGGGAGGACACCATGTATGGATTTTCAAAAATGGAAAATTCTTGACGCCCCCCTAAATGGGAAAGTTCTGGGCCATGTTCGATGTATTGAATGGAATTGTTGGGCAACCACCGATGGTCTGCAGGATAGTCCGCCGGATAATAGGGTGCCTTGATAAATGAAGGCCGGGATTCAAAATATTGATTGAAATGTTCTTCCAGGTTAGGCTTGAGGATATTGGCAAAAATGGAAGGTTCCACTTTGAACCACAAGCGGATATGCGGGCCTTTCTCCCAACTCCTTTCGTAATAAAAGCACTCGGCCACGCCAGTATGAAGTGCAACCTCGGCATATGGCTTTACGGCCTTTATCAAAAATTCTTCCCAAGGTTCACCATAATGTAGGGCGACGGCTAGCCATGTAGTGGTTGTTCCTTTAGCCATAAAATTGTTTCTTGTTTGAGACCAACAGTAGAGACGCTTAGCCGAAACAAATACTCGGCCAAACGGGTGTTTTGTATTAAAAAAATTTATAATATCGGTCTGAGGGAAGAATTATAAAAAACGTACCCCCTTTTTACGGTGAAAAAGGGTGGTTTGATTCAGTGAAAAGAAAAAAATAGCGCCACGGGAGTACGCAGCGCTAAAGGATTATCTCCTACGGCATATAGCCTTATTGTGATAAGATTAAAAAAAGGTTCATTTTAGCAGGCGGTCAAGGTCGTAGCCGATCACATCGCTGAAAGATGGGTTATCTTCATCCTCCCCTTCTTCCAACCTGTACTTCCGCCATTTATTCAAGTCGTAATTATACACAAAACCTTCGGGAACGCCATATTCTTCCACCAAATTTTTTACTTTTTCAAAATCCCGTTTTGCTCCCGTGTTACCGGATACTTCGATGATGGCCTTGTTCTGTTTCAGGTTGTTGTCGAACAAGAGGATGTCGGGCGTAGGGCTGGTCTTGCTCTCGTCTATCATCGTTTCGGGATATGGTTCGTAAGGTATTTCATTGAGGTTGTAGAACAGGATGCCGAGCTGCATCATTAGCTTGCCGATGATGCGCTGGTGGGGTTTTGGTGCGTTGGCTCTGATGTATATTGTATTGTCCAACATTGAGTAAAAATTTTACGAAGATAGGGGTTTTGGGAAATTTTTGGAAACGGGGATTGAAAAAATCGCAACCTCTATCCTCTTTAGGAGGAGATGACCCGTAGGCCATTTTCGAGGATGCGATTTGGATGAAGGTTTTTTTAAAACTTCAGCGTAAATCCTTTTTATAATCAAACCACAGTACCCTCTAATAAACATCATTCTTTAATGTTTAAAATTAGGTGTCACAAAATTACAGTTTTTCACCCTTCTAATAACTCAATTAATTGAAATTATCTTACATTTGCTCTAACAAATCAACAATCATGATAGTTTACATTGATGAATCAGGCGATACTGGTAGAAAATTTGACAAAGGATCAAGCCCCTTTTTTGTAATAGCAATGATATATTTTGAAAATGACGAGACACGTAAAAGGATAATCAGATCGATGGAAAACTTAAAAACCGAATTGAAGGCTAAAAAAGATTTCGAATTCCACCTTAAAAGCAATACAAACAATCAAAAATCTGCTTTTTTGGAGTTAATCAAGAAAATGGATTTCAATTTTTCAGCAGTCATCTTAAACAAAAAGGTCAATCACTACACTAACCGTAAAGACATGTATATCAAGAGTTTACGAATTCTTTTAAGGCATAGCAAAATTTCAAACCAAATATCCAAAATTATCTTTGATGAATTTTTCAGGAGAAGCGATATACATACCGTGGAAAAGGCAATTTTACCGGCCGCAAAAATGAAAACAGGAAAGAAAATAAGGATTTATCAAAAGGATTCCCAAAAAAGCAACCCAATTCAAATCGCAGATTATGTGGGGGGGATCATCACAAAATGGATCAATCACAAAGAAGGATGCGAGCAGCTATTTGAGTACATTCAAAGAAAGCAGGAAATAATTATCATGAAATAAAAACGCACCTCCTATCCCTTGCGCATTGGGCACGCGACCGCGAAGGCCACTGTTCGGAGATGCATTATTTCAGTACAAAGGTACAAATAAAATTCGTAAATCCTTTTTTTAATCAAACCAACATGTATAAATTGGTTTTTAAAAGCACCATTCAAATGACAAACCCACTTACCCTCGGCCTTGACCTCGGCACTAACTCTATCGGTTGGGGCATCATCAACGAAACATCAAAAGAAATAATCGCAAGCGGCGCCCGTATCTTCCCCGAAGGCGTAGAAAACCTCGGACAAGGACAACGTGAACTCTCAAAAAATGCAAGCCGTACTGGCAATCGCAGCATCCGTCGGCAATACTTCCGCCGGAGGATCAGAAAGAACCTATTGATGAAAATCCTCCGCCAAAACAATATGGCACCAGCCGACCAAGAAGCAATGCTCGCATGGTTCAAGTTGCCCCCTTATAAATTAAGGAAAAAGGCATTATCAGGAAATGCAACGATTGAGGAACTTGGGAGAATATTTTACCATCTTTCGCAGAGACGTGGGTTTCAATCCAACAGCAGAAGCGCAACAGCAAATGAGGATGGAGCTATTTATAAAACTAAAGAAGGAAAAATTGGAATTCCCGACACGCAGAAATTAATCGAAAACTCAAATTCCAAAACTTTGGGGGGTGCATTGCACGATCTGGAGAAAGAACACGGAACTGATGACCAACGATTAAGAAGCCGATATACTACCCGCCAGATGTACGTGGACGAATTTGAAAAAATATGGGATGAACAATCAAAATACCATCCGGCACTTACCCTTGAACTAAAAACAGCTATCGGTGGCCGCAAAAGAGATGGTTATAAAAATGATGGCGTATTGTTTTTTCAAAGGCCGCTCCGCTCACAAAAACAAAAAATAGGCAAATGTTCATTTGAAAAAAACAAACCAAAATGTCCGATCAGCCACCCGCTATTCGAGACTTTCCGGGCATGGCAGTTTGCCAATTCCATAAAATGCAACGGCAATGAATTGCATTTGCAGGAAAAAAAGAAGGTCGTAGATTATCTATTGAAATATGATAAAAAGAAATTCCTCGACATAAGAAAATGGATCAAAAAAGCTGACACTCACTATACTTTCAACTATCAAGATGAAGATAAGATAGTCGGTAGCGAAACCATCAGCAAACTATCGAATAAAAAAATATTCGGAGATGTGTGGTTTAATTTTTCTGAAAAAGAACAAGATGATATATGGCATATATTTTATCATTTTGACGACAAGGAAAAATTTATTGAGTACGCTAATAACAAATGGGGATTTGACAAAATAAAAGCAGAAGGGGCATCTAAATTTTATCCGAAACAAGGTTACGCAAGCCTGAGCAAGAAAGCGATTCGCAATATTTTGCCTTTCCTGAAAATGGGTTACAGATATGACATTGCAGTTGCTTTCGGCGGCGTAAAAAATGCATTTGGAAATTTATGGAATGAAGTGTCAGAAGAAGACATGCAGCTCCTCAAAGATAACTTGCCAAGCATTTTGGAATCAGGCAAAGAAGAAGGGTACATAGGAGATTTGAAAGCCATGTTGAAAGATTATTTCAACATGAATGAAAACCAATTCAAAAAGCTATACCACCACAGTGCAGACATACATGCTAGTAAAAAAGTAGCTGCACTTCCTATCGGCCTTGAAGCTGACAAGGAAATAATGAAATTAAGAAACCCCATTGTCACTCAAGCAATATTTGAGTTAAGAAAATTGGTCAACTCTTTACTGAAACGTTTTGGTGAATTTGATGGAATAAAAGTAGAATTGGCAAGAGACCTCAAAATACCAAAAATGGTGAGGCAAAAAATAAGGTGGGACAATCAACAGCGGGAAAAAAACCATGATCGCATCAAAGCAATATTAAAAGAAACGGGAAAAAGAATTACACATGAAAATATATTAAAATACAAACTTTGGGAGGAATGTCAGAAAACTTGTCCATTTACAGGAGACCCGATTTCAATCGAACAACTATTTGAAGGAGATGTAGAAATTGAACATATATTCCCTTATAGCCGATCCGGAGATGATAGCTACCTCAACAAAACACTTTGCTTTTCGAGTGAAAACAAAAGAAAAGGAAACCGCACGCCTTATGAATATTACTTCAAAGAATTTGGCCAAGCAAAGTGGGAAGATGTAAAGAGTAAGGTTTTGCGCCTTTTTTATGACACAAAAGAATTCCCCAACAGGTATAAAAAATTCGAGCGGTTTGCTTCTGAAAAATTCAACGATGATTTTATTAGCCGTCAATTAAACGACACCCGCTATATCAGCAAAGAAGCAAAAAATTATTTGAGAAAAATATGCGATAATATAAACGTATATCCGGGACAAATGACTGCCAAACTCCGTCACCATTGGGGGCTAAATTCCATTATTGGAAATTTGGACGACGAAGAAAACATAGAAAAAGACAGGACCGACCACCGCCACCATGCTATTGACGCTTTGGTGGTTGCCTGCTGCAATGTTTCGCAGCTTCAACAACTATCAAAGCGCAACCGATACCGGAAAGAAGAATTCCCTAAATCTGATTTGGAAGAACCACTTCCCAATTTCAGAAACCAGGTTATTCAGTCCTTAAAAAACATTCTTATTTCACACAAAAAAAATAATAAAATATTGACAACCCGGAATTATAAAATAAAAAAAGATGGAGTAGTTTATGAAAACAAAGGTGTGGCTGCACGGGGAGAACTGCACAAAGAGACAGTATATGGAAAACGGCAAGCCCCTAATCAAAAAAGCGAGGGATTCCATGTGCGTAAGTCATTGGTTCAAATTGAAAACAAAAAACATATTGACAAAATTGTTGACCCTAAGATCAGGCAACTTATTTTAGATCACTTAATAAAAGAAGGCGTTGATATCAGTATAAAAAATTTTAAAGTACCACCCGGCGCATTTTTCGAAAAACCAGAAGGCTCTGTTCAAAGTTTACCAAAAGTTTTTTTACCGAATAAAAATGGGAAACCCGTTCCAATAACAAAAGTGAGGATTCGGGAAGAAATTGGCAGGGCTGTCCAATTAAAGGACAACATTAACCAATTTGTCAACCCACGGAACAATCATCACGTCTTGATATATAGAGATGCCAACGGGAACTTAAAAGAATACGTTGCAACATTATGGGAAGCTGTGGAACGAAAAAGAATGAAACTATCTGCTGTTCAATTGCCCCCCGATGGTGTAGAAATAATTACAACCCTCCAAATCAACGACATGTTCCTTATTGGCTTAAAAGAGGAAGAAATCAATTTTGAAAACCCGAAAATAGAATTCCTTTCCGATTATCTTTTCAGGGTTCAAAAACTTTCGTCCATGTACTTCACTTTCCGCCATCATTTGGCCTCTACCGTTTATTTTTCTAACCAAGAAAGGCGTATTGTCAGTTTTAAAAAATGGGTAGAACTGAATCCAATAAAAGTCCACATTTCTCCTGATGGAAAAATTAAATTTATTTAAGTCCTAAAATAGCCGGATGGCTTTGATGCCGTCCGGCTGACCTCTCCCTCGGAACGATTTTTGATATTTTAATTTTATAAAATCCTCAAAATCAGCATTTAACCGCATTGAAATCGTTCCCCCAGATGATTAAAAGAACCCTCCTCTTTTCCAACCCGTATTATCTCAGTACCCGCAACGAGCAGTTGGTCATCTCCAATAAAGACAAAAAATCGGAAACCAGCCAGCCCATTGAAGACCTCGGCTACCTCGTGCTCGACCACCCGCAGATCACCGTCAGCTATACGGCCATGCAAAAACTGGCAGCCAATAATGTGGCCGTTATTTACTGTGACGAAAAGCACCTTCCCGCTTCCATGCTGCTGTCGCTTGATGCCCATTACACGCAGAACGAGCGATTCCGTATCCAATTGGAGGCTAGCGAACCGCTCAAAAAACAGCTTTGGAAACAGACCGTCGAAGCCAAGATCGGCAACCAGGCCAAGGTCTTGCTGAAATATGCTGGGGGCGAACAGCCCCTGCTCCGGTTTGCACGGGAAGTAAAAAGCGGTGATTCGACCAACCGGGAAGGGCAAGCTGCGAGGCATTATTGGAAATCGGTTTTTGCTCCTTTTATAGGCCCGTTCAAAAGGGAGCGTTTCGGGCCGCCGCCCAACAACCTGCTCAACTATGGCTATGCCCTGCTCCGTGCCGCAACTGCCAGGGCACTTGCTGGCGCCGGACTACTCTGCACCCTTGGAATCCACCACCACAACCGCTATAATGCCTTTGCCCTCGCCGACGACATCATAGAGCCTTACCGCCCATTTGTTGACGAACTGGTCATACAAATGCTGACCAGTGGCCTGCCCGATGATGATCTCTCCACAAAAGACAAGGCATCGCTGTTGCGCATATTGGCCATAGACACCCAGATGCCCGGACAGTTCAGCCCTTTGATGATCGCACTCAACAAGACTGCCAGTAGCTTAGTGCATTGCTTCGAAGGGACAAAGCGCAAATTGATTTATCCTGAAATATTGAAGCATTGACTTCCATGCAAACCCGCCTAAACGCATATCACATCATGTGGCTATTTGTATTTTTCGACCTTCCGACCAATACCAAAACCGAGCGGAAAGCAGCATCCACTTTCCGCAAGAAACTATTGAAAGATGGTTTTTCAATGATGCAGTATTCTGTTTACATCCGTCACTGCCCGAGCAGGGAAAGTGCAGACGTGCATAAAACAAGGGTGAAAAATTTTCTTGCCAACAAGGGGCTTGTCAGCATCCTAATGGTAACCGATAAACAATTTGGGATGATCATGAATTTTTGGGGCACATCCACTTCAAAGCCTAAACAGAAACCACGACCTCAGTTGGAACTTTTTTAACCTTTAGGAACAAAAAAAACAGCCGCTGCTTACTGCAACAACTGTTCTTTTGTTCGTTTTTTCTATCGTAATATTGAAGTAAACCCCTGTCTTTCAACAAGTTCCAACAATATACAATATCGTAAATCCTTTTTTTTAATCAAACCACAACACCCAGGAACTTTATCCATTCCGGATCCCTAATATCGTAAATCCTTTTTTTTAATCAAACCACAACAACTGTTCTTCCGCTTTCTTTTGAAGCCTTAATATCGTAAATCCTTTTTTTTAATCAAACCACAACAAAAAAGGCTTTATAGTACTTGCCAGACCGAATATCGTAAATCCTTTTTTTTAATCAAACCACAACACTTCTATAAAAAGAATATTCTTACCTACTAATATCGTAAATCCTTTTTTTTAATCAAACCACAACCTTCAGCGTTGGGTATGCGTGGTCAATGTTAATATCGTAAATCCTTTTTTTTAATCAAACCACAACGGCAAACGTGAACGGCGCAAAAAGCCTCGAATATCGTAAATCCTTTTTTTTAATCAAACCACAACGGCAAACATGAACGGCGCAAAAAGCCTCGTAATATCGTAAATCCTTTTTTTTAATCAAACCACAACAATTGTTTGATATGCCCTATCATACCGAACAATATCGTAAATCCTTTTTTTTAATCAAACCACAACACCACGGTTCGGTGGACTCACTGACCACGGAATATCGTAAATCCTTTTTTTTAATCAAACCACAACGGGAGCGGCCTTTTTGCCTTTTACCAGTTCAATATCGTAAATCCTTTTTTTTAATCAAACCACAACCGGTTGTAGTCAATGATGGGGGAAGAAAAAATATCGTAA
>JAJCYI010000158.1 GCA_029263015.1 Saprospiraceae bacterium
ATGGTCTGCAAGTAATTGACGTTTTTTGTCAGTGGTTAGCTCACAGTATCTATCAAGCAAGTCATCAAGATCAAAATCATCTTCGTATCTGTCATCGTCTATATCTGAATCATCATCGTCTGTATTTGTAAAGACTTTACCATCATCGGTCATGCATTGTTCTGGGTATGATTCCATTACAGGATATCCAGCTTCAACGCAGTCTTCAAAATCTTCAATGATATCATCAAAGTCGTCATATGTTTCATCGTAAACATCAGTTTCTAGATATATTGCATCAATGACACTGTCAAGTGAATTTTCACGATCATCCTTATCTTCAATATCACAGATGATTGCAAGTTTTTCTGCATACTCATCTAACTCATATTTTGATATGATGTCGCTACGTTCATCAAGTGTCATTTCACAAAAATCTTCTAGAATATCATCAATGTCATCTGATTCAGCAAATGCTGTGTTTCCAGCAGTGACGCCAGTAAACATAATCAGTGAAAAAACAATGCTTAGAAGTTGTGTACTTTTCATTACGATTTTTTCAGATTATTGAATATAAAGGATATCGGAACATTATGACGTAACATTGTGACGGAGCCTTTATTACAAATGAGATGATTTTTTGTGAATTTTATACCATATAGGCACAAAATATCCTCTAAATAAAAAACAGGTGTGCTGTGTTCTTTTATTGAAATACCATTGTTATTTCAGATTTACACCAGAAGAGAGTAATTTTTTGAGAAACCATACAGTTGGGTTTGGTATTTTTAAAAAAAAGTTAGTGTATTTTTTGAACACACATTTTGTTAAGTAGAAAAATTGTAAGAAACATCATGAAATATATCGGAACAACCAAACTAGAACATGGAGTAGTAATGCATTATGAAAATAATTGTGGCAATATCGAATCACATTTTATTGAAAATGATTCATAAAAATTACAAACACACAAAAAGTACAAGTAGTGTTTACGGACAAATTTACATAGGAAATTTTAGTTGAAAACAATACAATCACTAAATAAAAAAATTGCAAGCTGTAAAAAATGCCCAAGGTTATCACAATACATTAGAGATGTTGCAAAAAACAAAGTAAGAAGATTCAAGGATGAAAAATACTATGGCAAGCCACTTTCAGGATTTGGAGATGTTAATGCAAAATTACTAATTGTTGGACTAGCACCAGCCGCTCATGGGGGAAATAGAACTGGCCGTATGTTTACAGGAGATTCATCAGGGGATTGGTTATTCAAAGTAATGCATAAACATGGATTTGCATCAATTCCAACCAGTCAAACTGTAGATGATGGATTAATTTTATACAATGCATACATTACTGCAGCAGTAAGATGTGCACCACCACAAAACAAACCAACACGTGAAGAGATGGAGAGATGTTTTAATTATTTACAACAAGAAAAAGAAATTCTAAAAAATATTACAATCATACTTTGTCTTGGAAAAATAGCATATGATGCTACCTGTAAATTATACAATGTAAAACAAGAAAAATTTGGTCATAACATATTATTTTCTTATGAGAATTTCAAAATTCTCACATCTTATCATCCATCAAAACAAAATACACAGACAGGTAGACTAACATGGGCTCAATGGTCTTCAGTATTTGCAAAAGCCAAAAAATTAACAAAATAATTTAATTCACAAAGCATATTTTTTACATAAAGATATCAAATAGCATTCATAGTAAAAAAGTTAGAAATGAAGACTAGAACAATCATCATTATTGGATTTGTATTAATTTTTACGATTTTTGGAATATCCACATTTTTTGAATGGCAACACGCAGACGAAATCCAAAAAGTTTCAGAATATCACAGAATGATGAGTATTCCTGCAATTACATTACTTAATGAAATGACAATAAATTTTCAAAAGTTGCACATAACTAGTGTAAATATGGTTCAAACAGAACTTTCAGATGAAAAATACAAAGAATTACAATCTAAATACGAAAAAAATAAGAGTGTATTTCAAACCAGCCTTAAAAAATATGATTCCCTAACATACAGCCAAAATGCTAGAGGTATTCAATATGCCCCAGAAATAATGCAACATCAGATGCAAAACTATGTTCATATTTTTGAAGAATTAGTTCATGCAAATGATTTAGTTATTGAGCAATATGAAAATAAAGAGATCTCCGGACACGATGCAATATCAAAATTAGCATTATTGGAAATTGATTTTCACAATACCATGGAGAATGATTTACAAATGGAGATTACTGGAATGGAAAATGTTCAAAATCAAATTATAGGAATTGAAAAAGAAATGGAAAGAGTGTTTATAATTTCTGTTTTAGTTGGAATATTGGCTTTATTTTTAATTATATTATTAATACTACGATTCATAACAAATCCTATTGAAAAATTATGTGAAGCAACAAAGACCATTTCAATAGGAAAATTTACCAAACTGGAACTTAATTCAATTAATTCGGATGTAAATGATGTTTTATCTGCATATAATCGAATGTCAGAAGATCTTGAAAATTATAAATTAAAAATCATAAAGCAAGAAAAGTTATCATCCATTGGTGAGCTTGCATCTCGTCTTGCACATGACATAAAGAATCCACTAACGGTAATCAAGGTATCATTAGATTTAATAAAATCAACTAACAAAAATTTATCTGCTGAAGATATTAAAAAATTTGAGAGAATAGAAGATGCAATGTATAGAATTACACATCAAATAGACAACGTACTTGATTTTATCAAAGGAAAACCAATGGAATTTGTAAATTATAAAATTAAAGAAATACTAGATTCTGTAATTAAAGACCTACCAAAATCAAATAAAATTAGTGTGGAGATTGTTTCTGAAGATTCAGAAATAGAATGTGATTTTGAAGCAATGAAAGTTGTATTGATTAATTTAGTAATTAATGCAATGCATGCAATAGAAGATGAGGGGAAGATTAGAATTAATTCCAAAGTCAGAGAAGATAAAGTGATTATTCAGATTGAAGATAGTGGTCCTGGAATTCCAAAAGAAAAACTAGGAAAAATCTTTGAGCCACTATACACTACAAAACAAGAAGGGACAGGATTGGGTCTTGCTAGTTGCAAGTCAATCATAGAACAACATAACGGAATAATATCTGTCAAAAACAACCCAACTCGATTCATCATTGAATTACCAAAAATGATTAATCAATTAAAAAAATAGAAGACAGAAGTTTTCTGTGGGTTATCCTTTACAATGCCAAGCAGTATGCGTTGGCATGTAACACGACAATAGGATATTGTGCTTGAATATCCCAATATTCTGTCTTCAATATTCATAGGCGATAATTGATAATAAAGCAGATCAATAAAATTATGTATGTATGTTTATTTTTTAAAATATTTTTAAACAAATTTTAAGAATTGCTCCAGTACCCTTTAAATTTCATTTTTACTTATGTTACTTGACGAGGATTATCATACCTGCTAAGATTCAGAGGAGAAACTTTGAGGAAGTGGGCAGATAGTAAAAAGGAAGACACGAAAAGGATAGAAGTATCTAAAATTCGTTTGGTTTTCTAGCATACCTCGTTTCCTATTTCGTTTTTAAATCTAAACAAATGGATATACAAATTGTATCCCATCTAATATTACATTTTTCAATGAATTGGCTAGATTTACAATTACATTCATCTGTTCTCGAATTATCAAATCTTTGTTATCTAGTTCGCCCTCTAAGACAGCAATTCTCTTCTCCAAGGAAGATATTCTATCAACATCATATTGTAAATTATCTATCAATGCATCAGAGAAATTATTCTTTATAGGAACATCAACTAGAATAGCATCTAATCTATCTGATAATATTTTTTTTCTGTCATCTCCATCATATGTCCATAATGGATCATTGTATAGTGTAATACAGCTTTGTACCATCTGAGCATTTTTTTGAATCTTAAAGTTGGCCTCATCTAGGAATTCATATTGAAATTTCCAATCTTCACATTTTTGTAGATTTTGGTATTTAATTTTCATCTCATCTTGATCCTCATGTGTTAATGCAGTTTCAGCATATATTTTTCGAATATCAGATGAACAATTTCTTTTTTGTACAGTTTTTGATGCAGCAGTTAAAGAATCATCTTTAGAAACTTTATCTTCACATTCTAGAATTTCTGCTCTAATTTTTTCATCATCATCCAAATGAGCATTTTGAGCAAAAGCAGGTATTATTGAGACAGTAAAGAGAAACATCATCAATATGGTTAGTTTTCTCATAAATTGGATCAAACTAGACTTTGCATATAACCAACACGTAGAATTGATCAGTATGATCTAAATATAAAATTTACATTGTTATATTAAGTTGGAGCTCTCGCCAAACAACCAATCGTTGCTGGTCTCAAGTTCCAATTATTTTCATAATTGTTAAGCCTTAATTGTAAAAACAAATTCAATGTATCAAATACAATGAATATCAAAATTGGGTGCACAGGATGGAGTTATCAAGGATGGTCAGGTATATTTTATCCTAAAAATCTAAAAAGTTCAGAATGGCTCAAATATTATTCTCAACTTTTTGAAATTACAGAAATTAATTCAACATTTTATAGGATTCCTGCACAAGAAATTGTCAGGCGTTGGAATACTGATACCCCCAGACATTTTAGATTTACAGCAAAATTTCCATCAATTATTACGCATGAAAAGAGGTTAGATAGAGTAAATTCGGAGGTTTTTTCATTTTTGGCATCACTTTCTCCAATTCATGAAAAAATTTCAGCACTAGTTTTGCAGCTTCCGCCATCACTAACATTTGGAGAGGCAAAACCAAGACTAGAAGAATTATTTGAACTACTTCCAGATGATTTTCTATACCCCATAGAAGGTAGACATGGATCATGGTTTTCTGATGATGCAATTGCATATCTTAAACAACACAAACATTGTCTTGTATGGAACGAAGTTGCAGGAGTAAATAATCCAATGTCAATTACATCAGACTATCTTTACGTTAGATTAATTGGAGACAGATCCATTCCAGACTCTGAATTTGGAAAAGTTATAAAAAATAAAGATGAATTGATTTCAAATTGGGCAAAAAAACTCCAAGATATTAAAGACATTCCAAACGCAATGGTAATGGCAAATAATCACTTTGAAGGATTTGGTCCTCACACTGCAAATTCATTAAGAATGCAATTAGGAATGCGTGAATTGATTTGGGATGAAAAGAAACAGAAAACATTAGGTAATTTTTAAAAACAGAAATTCTTCAACTACTAGGGGAGTGTTGAAGAATCTCTGTTAATCGTCCAACCAAACTACGATGTTACTTTGAATATGGTGTTTTCAATATTTAAGGCAATGATGAAATTCCACTAGTGCCAAGACCAATTGCCTCACCAAAATAATATCCAGACAGAATTGTTCCAGTAGACCAAACACATGAACCTGCAAATGTGTATGTTACAAATTTAGGAATTTTCATTTTTAATAATCCTGCAGGAACTGAAATCATTTCCCTCATTACAGGCACCATTCTTCCTAAAAAAACTGCCTTGTCACCATATTTTTCAAACCAAATCTCAACTCGGACTAATTTTTTCTCATTCACCTTAACGTATTTCAAATATCGAAGTAAAACAACTCGTCCTAGTTTTAATGCAATAAGATAGATTGCAGATGTTCCAATTGTTGCACCAATTGCACCAAGTATAATCATCGGGATTAAACCCAGTAAAGTAATTCCTTGCTGTGATGCTAGAAATCCAGCAGTAGGAAATATTGCTAAAGTAGGAATTGGTGGAATTATAGTTTCAAGTAATGCAGCAAGAAAAATACCCTCATAGAGATGATCTCCTAAAAACTCTGCAATCCATATCAAAAAAGAATCAATTGGTTCCATTTGCTTCTGGCAATGAAATCTTACTAAATTACCTTACGAGTAAAAACTACGATATCCTAGTCATAATTTATGTAAAAATCAAGGCTTGAGAAAAACTTTCAAAGTATTGGGTTTTTTTGCATGTTCAATTGCATCTAAGAATTTTTCTAATGGAAATGTAGAATCAATCATAGAATCAACTGAAACAATCCCAGTTGCTAATGCATCTATTGCAGGTTTGAATAATCCACAGCGAGAACCAATCAAGGTAATTTCATTAACTACTGTAGGAGTCAAATCAAGGTTTTCTCGAGATGCGATAGTTGATTTTAAAATTACAGTCCCACGAGGTTTAATCAATTTCATAGTATCTGCAAATCCAGAATTACTTCCAGTAGCTTCCACTACTAAATCAAAAGATTGTTCATCAGAAGGCTCTATGCCAATTTTGATTTTAATTCCACTATTTACTAAACTCTCAAGTTTACTTGCATGTCTACCAAAGCATGTTAGATTGGGACATGTTAATTTTAAAACTTGAATA
>JAJCYI010000159.1 GCA_029263015.1 Saprospiraceae bacterium
TACCTACGGCACGAAAAATACCGTTGGTTTGGCATTGCTACCCATGTTCCGTCCCTAACGGGACAATCAAAGGACAGAAACCGCCATAAGTTCTTGATTGTCAAGGATTATTATCCAGAACTCACGTTATTCTATTATTCATTCGATTCTTCATGGAGCAACAATTGCATAACTGCTGCGTCACGCCATTCACCATTCACAAATCCGATGCGTTTTTGAATGCCCACCATTTCATAACCCAATTTTCTGTGGAATTGAATGCTTTTTTTGTTAATCGCCATAATGCGGGCAACGAGGTGGTTATAGTCGAATTCTTTGGCTTGTTCGATCAACTGGTGCATCAATTTTTTGCCAATACCTCCCCCCAGGTTTTTACCATCCAAAAACAGCGAAATTTCTCCCGCGAATTTGTAACCCTCTTTCCAACTGTATTTTTTCAAAATGCCATAACCGACTACCGTTTTTTCTTTTTCTGCTACCAACATCGTTTCCCTATCGCCAAGATTATTGATCATTTTAATAAAAAAACCTGCTTGCCTGAAGATAGTATCTTGGGTCGCTTTCCCAAGGTATTGGTTGTAGATGTTGACAAGTGGGGCAGCATCGTCGTGGATGGCTGTTCTGATATGGATAGGCATATTCAGTAATTAATTTGAGTTGCGATGAATCCAAATCTGAATAGGAAATTGGTCTACCGGTTTAGGGTTTATTGGTATAAAGGTGCTCCAAAAGACCAAAACACCTAAACCAATAGACCCTTTAATCTTGGGATGAAAGGCGTTGTCTCAACTCTAGGAAAAGAATTCACCTCAACTCCTGTGAAAGAACTCATTTCAACTCAGAGGGATAGAAACAACGCCTTTCGCCCCGTACTCCCTGCCACAAAAGCGTCACCTCGGTGGCGACTCATCTCGACGAAATTTTATTCATGACTGACAAAAGAAACTGAACTAACTCCCTGCACCAGCACTGGTTTTTTATCAATGTTCAGCCAACCAATCAACTCCATCATATCCTCCTCTTTCATTGCCGTACACCCAGAAGTAGATGCCCCAGGAGCTTTCCAAATATGCAAGAAAATACAGGAACCGCCCATTGGTACTGCTCCGGCATTGTGTTCCACCAATAACCCCCATTGGTATTGATGATCCTGCATTCGCATAAATTCACTACTGTTCCAGTCTTTTTCCACAGCTTGGTTATCCACGAATTGGTTGTAAAATTTGGAATTGGAATCGTCCACACATTCGAGGGCTTTGTTGGCATGAAGGTATGGCATTTGAAAGTTCACACTATCCGGCGCCGCATAACCAAAAATGTTCGTCAACCGGAAAATGCCTGCGGGAGACTTACCGTCGCCTTCCTTTTTTTGTTGACCTGATTGAGGCTTATGCAGACCAGTGCCCCAGGCCAATCCACTGCGGCCCAATGTGACTGGAATAGTATTGCCGATTTGCTTCCATTCCCCACTTACTTTTTCTTTTCGGGTAAGTGTAGCAGTAGTGCTGGTTTCTGTTTCGGCAGACACGAGGATTAGCTGTTGAGAATCGCCCAAAGAATCTTTTTCCTTAACAGGAGATTGTGACGGCGAACATGAAGCCAGAAAAAGTGTGGCAAATAGGAAGGCTATATATCTGCACATTGATTGGTGTTTTTAAATCCTGAAAGTGGCCAAATAGTACAAGCTGTACCTCAAATTTTCTTTCTTAAACTCATCACTCAAAACTCCAACCCTCTCACCATCTTGCAATAGGACGCAGCAAATACAGGTAATGATTTAAAGTTGAGGATTTTCAGATCGGGATGGAAATGGGGGTATTTTTCTTGGTTAATCTCGGTAATTTCCCTGATGCATTTTTTTATATTCTTTTCATCCAGTACGCCATTTTTATAGCAACAATGGAAACCGAGTTGTCGAAAATAATCAGGCTCCAAAATTTGTATCAAAAGGTGGAAAAGATCCTTGTCAGGTTTTGGTACAGCAAAATAAAATAAGCACCGGCCTGCGATAAATCCAGGTATGGAAAGAGCGATTTTTTCGTGGCCATTTTCAACGTACCACTGCATATGGGGCAATTCTTGGTCAATAACCTGGACCACTTTCTGATGGTCGATTGGCGCAGTAATGCCAAAAGTGGCCCTGACTTCGTACATTTCTTTGAAATACTTTTCCTTTGGCCGGTCGAGTAACTGTTGGAATTCTTTTCGGAGCTGTTGGTTTTTCTGAGCCACATTTTTCCCATCCTGTTCAAATGCCACCCGATGGGTGCGTTCGAGGGCTTCCATCATATAACCTTCGGGTTTGGTCAGGTAGTCGAGCTTGTAGCAAAGGTAGAGTAGGAGATAGGTGATGGCGACGGGATACTGGAGGGTGTTCAGTTTTCCATTGTCGATTTCATCAAAAGTGGCTTTGATTTCTTGGACAATGTAGTTGTATTTTATTTCCTTTTCCCAATTTGGCAATGCTCTTTTTACATGGAGTTCAACCTGTTCGAGGGCCTCAAATTCATCTAGGAGGAGGTCATCCTGTTTGTCGGCGTTCGTGGCCAGTTCTTTTAGCGCAGCATACAGTTTAAATGGAGACCCGTCAATAGTATAGGTATCAAAAATAATGGAAATCTCGTTCTCAGGGGTGATCGTGAAGCGGCTGTATTTTAGCTCGTAATTCTTTTCCAGCAGCCGTCTCATGAAACTAGCCTGTAAGGTTTTTACTTTGGCGATCTTGGCCTCTGCATAAAGTTTTGTGGCGTTGCCGAAGCCTACTATTTTTTTGGAACCTTGGTAAAGTTCAAATTTGATTTCACCCGCGTCTTCCCAGACATTGATGTTGTCTTCTTTTTCATTTCTTAAATAATCAAAAAAGGATTTATAAGCTGCAAGGAAATTTTCGCCTTCAAAGTACTTAACTGCTTGGTCAAATGACTCATCTTGCCCCGCCGTATGATAAATATCGGAATATCGGCCAAACCGGATGTCGGGTTGTTCGATTGTTTTTTCAGTACCAAATAGTCGTTCGAAAAAAGCCATGTTGAACTATTTGAAAAATGATAAATTAAAAATGTATAATTAAAAATACAAAAATCACGAAGCCTTATTTTTTTTTAATTATTTGAAAATAAATCACTTACAAATGCATAAAATTAATATTTTTCACTCATCACTCACTCCTATTTCCTTCCAAAATCAGCGGGAATTTCCCCCCATTTTTTTGTTTCCCATTTCAATATTGGGTTATCAAAAGCATTTGCTTTTAGCCATGCTTCCGCTCGGTGAATGACCTGGTGAAGTTTTTCCGTCCGGGCATTTCGCACCAAGGTTGTTTTGCACCTTTTGTTTTTCACCCAAATTATTGCGTTGCGGGAGTCGGTATAAATGGCCGTATTCTTCCCTTCTTTTTTGAACTTGGCCAATGCATGAACGATGGCCAGGAATTCGCCGATATTATTGGTGCCCAATTCAAATTTTTGGTGGAAAAACTGGAATTTGCTTTTGGTGTCAACGCCTTGATATTCCATTACGCCAGGGTTTCCACTGCACGCTGCATCTACACTTATGCTGTCCCAGACGATGTCGTTTTCATACCTGCCGGGCGTGGCATCGGGTTTTGCCGAAGTGGATGCAGGAGCCTGTCCTTTTGCCAGCACTCGGGTATCCATGTGGTCAGAGGCATTGCCACTGTAAGCACCTGTTGCCTCTTCCATCGTCTTAAAACTTTTATACCGAGCTGCAGGGTAGCCTTTTATCTGTAACTGGCATTCAGCCCAACTGTCATAAATGCCTGGGGTGACACCTTGCCATACCACGTAATATTTTTTCTTTTTTGCCATACATTTTTGATTCTGGCAAATGTAAGGAATGCGGTTAAAATAAAAACTTTTCAACCTTAGATTGAATGAGCAGTTCGGTAACAGTGTTCCAAACGCCATGCTTGAATAACGTGAGTTCTGGATAATAATCCTTGACAATCAAGAGCTTATGGCGGTTTCTGTCCTTTGATTGTCCCGTTAGGGACGGAACATGGGTAGCAATGCCAAACCAACGGTATTTTTCGTGCCGTAGGTACGTAACATTT
>JAJCYI010000160.1 GCA_029263015.1 Saprospiraceae bacterium
GAAATGTATGGGTTTCGTGCCGTCAGGTACGCAACGTTGCGTACCTGACGGCACGAACAAGTGCTTGTTTCATTTTTTTCTACCCTTATTAAACCTCTAACGAGGTCAAAATAAAAAGTGTACGGTAGAGAATTTGTTTTATGCACTGTTCCTTAGAGAAGCTTTAATGCCATATTTTCTTTTTGCCTCATGATTTCTGATTCCTTTGGCGTCTTGTCCCCATACCCACAGAGGTGTAGAACCCCGTGAACAACTACCCGTTGGAGTTCTTGGATAAAAGGAATTTTGAATTTGGTGGCATTTTCTTTTACCCGGTCAATACTTATGAAAACATCGCCTTCAATTAATGGGGGCTCAGCATAATGGAAAGTTATGACATCGGTCAATGAATCATGATCGAGGTATTCAATATTTAATTGGTGGAGGTAATGGTCAGAGCAGAAAATAAAATTGAGCAAGTGGAGTTCCTTCTCCTCTTGCTCAATTATCTTTTTCAACCAATTTGCGATGGCTGTTTCGTCCTCAAAACTAAAATCGATACTTTCAGCATTAAAGCTGATGGTGGGCGAGTTCCCTGTCCATTTAGGAAATTGATGGGGAGGCATTATAAGTTGGCAGGTCGGATTATTTCGATAAAATTATAATTTGAACCGCATCTCAACGGTACTCCCATTATTGTAAAAACGGATGTTGTCAGCCAATTGGCGCATTAAGTAAACGCCGCGGCCTCCACATTTACATATATTTTCTGGAGAAGTTGGGTCAGGAAGGTTCTTGAAGTCGAATCCGCACCCTTCATCAGAAACACGTAAAGCCAGCATTCCCCTATTTCGACTCATCCTCACTTTGACTGACTTTTCTTCTGCCTTGCAGTTGCCATGAACGATAGCGTTGGTCACAGCTTCTGTAAGACTGATGAGAATGTCACATTGCTTGTCTGGGCTTAGATTGTAGCGGTTCACCAAATTTCTAACGAAAGGTTCTACTTTAGAAACACTCCCGGAATTAGATGCGAGTTTTAACATGCTTTGTTTTTTCTTTAAAAAAAACTGAAAGGTTCTCTCATTCGAAATGTTTAATGAAAGAAAGCCGTGTGATTCGCTTTTGGATAGTTCTAAGGATGGATTCTCAAAAAGAAGGCGGTTTTTTGGATAGATATGTTCTGAAAAAGTTCCGCAATTTACAGTTTAATACAAAGCATGTCAAGACAAGCAATATTGATTAGAAAAATAAAATAATTTAAACAATTGATAACAAGTAGTTTAGGTTAATATTTTAGCATGAAAAAAAATTGTATAATTTACACTTACTCTTGATTTGATGTGCTTTTTCACAATAAGAGAATACAACGAACTGCTATAAAAACAGCGATTTACGCATTTCAAAAATAATAATTTGATTTTTTTGTAAGTAACAGCGCAATCCCAAAAGTCAGGGCATTCCTAGCTGGGCATTTTCAATGCGCGCACTGTTCCTCATTTCCACCTTGCCCGGCCTAGCTCCAAATAACCGTTGAAAGAAATTGAAATTATTATCTATTTCTACTCCGCCCCACCTATCGCCACAAAGTGCATCAATGTGTGCCCCGTCTAAAATGAGGTGGCTGTTTCTTTCTAAAATCACCTTTTTGCCAGATGTAAAACGGATTTCACCTTTCAGTGTCAAGGTTGTTCCTTTTTTTACGACAACATCTGAACGCAATATTTTAAGATTCCAAGTTGTATCTTTTTCAATTTCAATTGATTGAAACCGAGAGGGAATTGCAAATGGCGACTCCCAAATGCCTCGTCCAAAAGTTCCTACCACTATTTTGCCAAAGCAATAATTCATCTCTAAATCTGAAACCAGGCAAACGGGGAGGCCACTATTGAAACAAAGCCACTCCGAATCAGGATTTGAAGCATTTGGGTTGTAGAACACCCCGACATCTGTTCCAACATAAACCAAATCGGACGTGCCCGCCTGAAATGCAATGTCATTGATTGGAAATGGCGGCAACCCTTTGCTGGTGGTGTTCCAAGTCCTGCCCCCATCGTTTGAAAAATAGACCTTAAATGGGGAGTTGTAATTGCGGACACTGACCCATACCCTATCGGAATTAGTTGGATCCATAGTCACAGCGGACATTTCACCACCGGCGCCATAAGGTTTTGACGCCTTGCCCATACCGTCGCTGATCTTTTCCCATATCACATTTTCATCTGTTGCGTTGCTTGTTTTATAAAGCAGGTCACCGATCGCATAAATAACATTTGGGTCGGATTGGCAAATTGCCAACGACAACAGCCGATAAGGCAGGTCGGTGGGGAGGTGGATGTCGCCAACCTGTTCCCATTTTTCTTTATGGTGAGGTAATTTATAAACATTTCTTGTCCCGAAATAAATGTTGCCGTCTTCGGACGATTCTAAAGGCAGGTAATAAGAATCTGCGGTATCGTCAATACCTTCATTCAGTAGCTTATTAAAATTTCCGCCCCCGTTTTCCGACCGCCAAACTTGTGGTGGTACCAAGTCCCATTTAGTACCATAGACGAGATCAGGGTCAAATCGGTCAACAGCGCAGTCGGTCCCATCGCCTCCCAGTCTCGGTTTAAAAAAACGACCGGAGCTGTCCCTGACCAATAGGCCATTGTCTTGAGTGCCACCCAAAATAACGGAATAGTCCTCGGCCACGCTGATGCCGTAAAACTGTGTGTTATTCATCCCCGTGCCGGAAATGTCCTCCCACTCCCACCTCTTTTTGCCTTCCGGTAAATGCCCACGGTACAATCCCCCGTCATTTGCAGAAAAAACAAGATCACCACCATTACCATCGCTAATGGCCAACAGCCCTCTATGGTCGAGATGGGTGCCAGACGATATATTCCGGCTGTTTCTTTTTGTGGAGTCCAAAACAATCCGATCGATGTAAAGCCCCCCGATATAAATGACATTGATGTCGTTTGGCGAGACCACAAAATCATTGCGCTCATAGCTTGTCCTGATCCTTTTTTCAAAGACAATTTCCCAATCCTTACCAGCATTTTTTGAACGCAAGATCGATTCTCCTTTTCTTGTGTTACATGCGAGGTAAACGAGGTCAGGGTCAAGGTCGGTCACAGCAATGTCCATGCGATTGGTTTTTTCGCCAACCCCCAACTCCATCACATTGAGTTCCGCCCACGTTTCGCCACCATCATTTGATAAATAGAATAAATTATGGTCAGAAGAAAGGTAAATTACCTGCGGATTATTTGGTTTAAAGGCAATGTCCCGGAATGATGCTCCCCATCCGGCAGGGCATTTCAAATTATGTGTTTTTTTAATGGTAAAAGTTTCGCCACCATCAATCGACTTATGGTAATTCGGGCCGCATAAGGCATGGATAATATTGTTGTTTTCAGGGTCAACCAATAGATCGTGGCAAACCTGTTCCCGTTTTCCCGGCGGGGTGAACTGCAAGCCAGTAGTTTCCCAGCTTTTTCCGTTATCCTTCGATTTCAAAACACCGATTCCGTATAACCGCCGTAACTCTAAAGGATAACGCAGCCCTGCCCCAATGTAAATCGTTTGGCTATCTCTGGGCACAAATTCCATGTCCCTGACGCCGAGCACTGGCAATCTGGTGCTGTCGGTTATATTTTCCCAAACAGGCATTTCCGCCCTGACATTCATGGTGCGGAACAAACCACCCGTCGGCGTGCAAGCGTATAATATTTTTGGATTAAGCAAGTGTGCATCCTGGAATTTTATGCGCATTTGAGCACCGGTGCCCAGTTGGCTGAACCTTGTCCCTTTGCCGCTTTCTGGCAAACTGTTGGGGCCGACCAGTTGCCAGTTGGAGCCGTTGGCTGGGATGTTGGGGATGAGAGTAGATTGGGCAAAGGCAGAAGCTGACAGAAGTGAAAGAATGCTGAAAACATAAGCAAATATTAATACCTTTTTATTATTACTCATGGCTCGTTGTTTATCTCCTATGAAGTGATGCTTTTGCGCGGGAAGAGCAGGTGGAAAGGCGTTGCCTCTATCTGTATAGAACAGGGGCAACACTTTCCTGCCCTCTCTTTCCGTGCAAAGGCGTCACCTTGAAACACACTAAATTCGTTTCTACATCTTCCCTTCCACCAACTCCCTGATTTTAATTTCCATTTCGTCCGTTTTATCGGCAATGTTTTTTGCTTTCTGTAAAAATTCGGCAACCAGTGCTTTATCTTTCAAACTACCGACATTTATCTTCACGTTCATCCAGGCACCGTGTATCGCTGCCCTGGCGCAAAGTGCTCCGACCCCAGCATCGGTCACAGAGTTTGGGTTACCCTCCTTGACCATTGCCTCGGCCAGTTCAAACACATCGAATGCTACTTCCATTGTGCGGAGCGGCGTCTCAATGGCATATTGCGTGGCATCTTGGATTGCTTTTGAGCGAGCTGCTTTTTCTTCCGCAGTACCCTTTGGCAAGCGAAAGGATGCGATGATCTGATTGAAAGCGTTGGTATCTTCATCCACCAACCGCAAGAGTTCATCTTTCAGCTTTTGCCCTTTTTCTGCCCATCCTGAAAACTCCTCCCAGCGGTCGTCCCAACCTCTTTTACCTGCTGACAGATTGGCGACCATTGTGCCCAATGAAGCACCCAGAGCACCAACATACGCTGAGATAGAACCGCCGCCAGGGGCAGGGCAATCTTTGGCTGTCTCGTTGGCAAATGCTCGCAAGTCCATATTGATCAATGGTGCTGATGAAGCATCCCGCAATTGGTATTCGATTATTTTTTTATTGGGATCAAAAGGGCCAAGTTCATCCATGCCCATTGATTTCACGGCAATGTGAACCAATTCTTCCTCTGACACACCCGTACTCCATTTTTGTTTTTTCAAAAAATAGCGGCCAGCATCGAGCATCACTTTCAATGGCACCAGGCCAACCACCTCCGAACCGGTCACCCGCATACCTCGGCGCTCTGCACTTTTACAACATTCCTCAAAAGCCACATGTACAGGCGTTGTGTTGATATTGGTCAGATTCATAGAAACTTGAGCGATGCCGTATTCTTTGATATACCAGCCGATGCCTTTCACTGATTTGCATAAACCAGGCTCTCGAACCGGATCTCCATTTTCTTCTCTTACAATCTCGCCAGAAATGGGATTACCCGTTCGTTTTACACGCCCATTCTCCCGCACATCGAAAGCAACTGAATTAGCCCGGCGTTCGCTTTTGGTATTCAGGTTCACATTGTAGGCCACCAAAAAATCCCTTGCCCCGATGGCAGTAGCGCCTGCCTGTGTATTGAATTCGGCAGGCCCATAATCAGGTTTCCATTCTGGCTTGCGCAGCTTTTCAGGCAGCGCTTCATATTCACCTGACCGAACGGTTGCGAGGTTGCGGCGCTCGGACGAGGTCGCCGCTGATTCATACATGTAAAATGGGATATTCAAATTTCCTCCAGCCATTTCGCCGAGTTTGTGCGCCCACTCGGCGGTCTCGTCCATGGTAATGTTGGCAATCGGGATCAATGGGCAAACGTCGGTAGCTCCCATGCGCGGATGCTCCCCTTTATGCTTGTTCATGTCGATGATTTCCGATGCTTTTTTGATGGCCAGATAGGCAGCCTGGATGACGGGTTGAGGTTCTCCTACAAAAGTGACTACGGTGCGGTTGGTAGCTTTTCCTGGGTCAACATCAAGGAGCTTTACGCCCTCTACGCTTTCGATTTTGTCGGTGATCTGTTTGATGATGGACATGTCCCGCCCTTCTGAAAAATTGGGGACGCATTCGATAAGTTGTTTGTTCATAAATTATTTGGAAAATTTTTATTCAGTTGTGGCTAATGATTTTAGCTTTTCGATGAAGTATTTGGCAGAAGGGCAGTTGGGGTGGTTGGCAGCGTTTTCGATGGAGAAGCCGCTTTGGAGGATGCGGCTGCAGAGTTGTTTTTTGTGGTTGACACCCCTTCCTGCTTTTTCTAATCTAATTTGTCTTATATGATTGAAGGGTTTTAAAATTTCTTCTGGCCTTTCGCATTTATAGTTGAACTTCAAGTATGCGGCAATCGCCGCTGTATCGGCTAAAAACCAAGCTTCGATTGCTTTGACAGCAATTATAACAACGTGGTTTTCTTCTGGGTCAACTCGTGATTTTACAGAAGTGATGCAGGAAGCATCTTCTTGGTCGGTAAGGATTACGATGTGGGTTGCACCTTTTTCTTGGAGCTTTTCAATTTGATCTTCTAAATATTCAGGGAGCAGGTTGCCACCTCCTTTTGCGTCAATAACATTTTCAACAAATTCCAATCCTAACTTACTGAGCAATGCCGTGAAATTGGCTGATTCAAGAACCGTCTTTTCATTTGCGCCCTCACCGATAAAACCTAATTTCACCATGGCAACCCACCTCCCAAGGTATTTGTTAGCCATGCTTCATCAAGTGGCATGGATTTGAATTTCAGGTCTTTGTCAAGCTGCTTGGCTTTGGTCTTTCCGTCTATTTTATTTATTAAAATAAGTTCCTTTGGTTGGAGGGCTTTGACCAATGTAGGCGAGTGTGTATTGAGCCATATATAATGGCCTTTTTCTTCGCATAATTGTCGAAAAAACCCAACCAGTTCACGTATGACATAAGGGTTTAAACCGTTCTCTGGTTCTTCAATACAAAGGAATTGAGGTTCGTCACTTTGGTAGACAGCCGTTAATAATGCGAGGATATTATAGGTACCATCAGAGATTAGGTTTTTCCCAATTGGCTCGGACATATTTTTTTCAAAAATGCGTAAATAATGATCACCGCTCAACTCACTTTTGGCTACTTCCACTTTGTCAAGTTCGGGGATGAGCATTTCCAACCATTCTGTAATTTCTTCTCTTTTTATTTCGTTTTGTAAAATACGAAAAAGAACTGCTTCAAGATTTGCGCAGTCGATTCGGAGTTTATCAGATCCATTTGTATCAATTCTTGCTTTGCCTTGATTAATAAAAATCCTTGAATAGAACTTAGCAAACTCTTCTTCTTTAGACTTAAATGTTTTTTCAAGTTTATTTGAATCTCCATCAATGTTCTTACTTTCATAGGTAGTGCCGATTCCTCTAACTATAAGCCTATCTTTTGAAAAAGAAGACGTTACTGGCAACTCCAAATCATAGCCATCTAAATTTAGTTTAAAATCAATACTGTAATTAGCAAGTTTATTAGGCTTAGAATAATATTGTTTATTCAGAATGTTTTCAGGGCCACCATAAATATCAGTAGCTATTAGGATTCCTTTAAAAGCATAGCTCAAAAACTCCAAAGCCTCAAAAATATTCGATTTTCCCGCTGCATTCGGCCCAACAAAAACCGTAAAAGGGTTCGGCTCGACCAACTCAAAATCAACCAGTGATTTGTAATTATTGATATAAAGACGTTTGATCTTCATGTTTGCAAAGTAAAACTTTTCTTTCTATTTTTTGATTTATTATCATTCATGTGTTACTCTCATTTTTTATAGTGCAAATATTCCCTCACCAAAACAAAACATCATTCCCTCACAATCACTTACTCCACCCAAAACAAATTGCCCGGCCTTTAAAAAATAAACCCTTGCCGAAATAAGGGCCTGTTGAAATCGGCAAGTTATTTTTTGAACATTTCTAAATGCAAAAATAGCAGAAGTGTCAACTATAAACCAAGCCTTTAGAACAAAGGGATAAAAGGGTCTTTCGACAGTTCAAAATCAAGCAACTCCATACCTGCCTTTATATTTGAAATCATTTTAACGGGTTTCCCCCAAAAGGCATGGGTGGTTGAAATTTGTGCGCCAGTAGAAAGCGTTTGCCAATCCTCCCAACTACTTTCAATGCCGCCTAAAGGAATGATTCCCACCCACATTTTCCACGCTGTTGGTTGGCTGTTGTCATCCAAAAGCCAGACGTAAGAATCGCCCGGGGTGACCCCGCCAGTTTTATATTGCACTTTCAATCCTTCCTGCCCGTCTTCCAATTTCACAACGCTCCTTTCTGTCCCAGGGTCAAAAGCCTTGACTATTGGATTGAGCCAGTAGCTATCGTTGCAGAAATAGTCCCAGGCTTTCAACAAAAGGTCATGGCCCGCATCGTTTTTTATCAAAACACCTTTTTGCCAGGCCAAACCTGTGATGGTCTTGGTGTTCAGCAATACTTCGTTTTGTTTCCAATTGACCTTTACGAAGTTTCGCTCCTTGTCCCAAAAATATTCGTGATTGCCACTGGCAAATGTCCACTGTACGAATCTGGTAGAATCCCACGCAGGCTTGTTGACCGCTGCCATCATTTTTTCGGCCAACAGGTCAGCGGTAGGGCCAGCTTCTCCCATCGGCTCTTTTTCATTGTTGATGAGCCAAAGGAAGAATAAGGCAGCAATGACAAGGAGGAAGATGTACCCGAGTATTTTAAGTAGTTTTTTCATTGTTTGATTATGTCCTCATGCTAAGGTGTAATAGTCAAGACTTAGTCTGAGAGAAGGGACTAACCTGACACTAAGGAAATGTGAGTTATCCCATATTTTTTGCAATAAACAAAAAATAACGGGATATGGCTGACCAGGTTCAAGAATTGACCGTAACTGTAGTAGATAAAAAGGATTCAAAATAACTTGTCTCAACTGTATCATATATTATTTAAACTCGACTACTTACATTTGCGCCTCGAAAATTTTAACTAAAAAAAGTTGTCGTTTGTCATTAGGCTAACCCAGCCAACTGCCAACTGCCAACTGCCAACTGCAACATGGCTCAACCAGCAGATCAATTCAAGAAACTTGTCGCTCATTGCAAAGAATACGGATTCATTTATCAGTCATCAGAAGTATATGATGGCCTTGCAGCTGTATATGATTATGGCCCTTATGGCGTTCTGCTGAAAAACAACATCAAGGAATATTGGTGGAAATCCATGGTACAGATGCATGAAAATATCGTGGGTATCGATGCCGCCATTTTTATGCATCCAAAAACATGGAAGGCGTCTGGCCACGTGGATGCATTTAACGACCCGTTGGTGGACAACAAAGATAGCAAAAAACGCTACCGGGCGGACCAGCTCATTGAAGGTGCTGTGGATAAAATTTTGGCGAAAGCCGACAAAGAAGTAACCAAAGCCAAAAAGCGTTTTGGTGAAAGCTTCGATGAGGCAATGTTCCGTCAGACCAACGACCGGGTTGTCAGGTACGGTACACGGGCCAAGGATATCCTTGACCGCATGAACGCCGCCCTGAATGCTGAAGACATGGAGGGGTTGAAAAACCTGATCGAAGAACTGGAAATTGCCTGTCCCGAGAGTGGTTCTAAAAACTGGACGGATGTGCGCCAGTTCAACCTGATGTTTTCGACCCAAATGGGAAATGTGGCTGGTGAAAATGACAAACTCTACCTCCGCCCAGAGACGGCCCAGGGGATTTTTGTAAACTTCTTGAACGTGCAGAAAACGACCCGTCAGAAGCTGCCATTTGGAATCGCTCAAATCGGCAAGGCTTTCAGGAACGAGATCGTTGCGCGGCAGTTTATTTTCAGGATGCGGGAATTTGAACAGATGGAAATGCAGTTTTTTATCAAACCTGGGACCCAGCAAGAATGGTATGACTACTGGAAAGATGCCAGGATGAAATGGCACCTGTCTCTCGGTACGCCTGAAAGCAAACTTCGCTTTCATGACCATGAAAATCTCGCCCATTATGCCGATGCGGCTGCGGATATTGAGTTTGAATTTCCTTTTGGTTTCAAAGAACTCGAAGGTATTCACTCCCGCACTGATTTCGACCTCAAGGCACACCAAGACCTGTCAGGCAAAAAACTACAATATTTTGATCCTGAGACAAACGAAAACTATGTGCCTTACGTGCTCGAAACGTCCATCGGCTGCGACCGAATGTTTCTCGCCATAATGAGTCATTACTTGCAGGAAGAAGTTGTTGGTGAGAACTCAACCAATACCCGCGATGTGCTAAAACTGCATCCGGCGTTGGCACCTATCAAATTTGCGGTGATGCCGCTCAAACGGAACGAAGAAGCTTTGGTAGAAAAAGCAAAAGGTATTTTCAATCTGTTGAAATTTTCTTTCCCCGGTCAATATGACGACACAGGCAGCATCGGGAAATTATACCGCCGCCAGGATGCCATCGGTACACCGTTTTGCATCACTGTTGATTTTGAAACTTTGGAAAACAATACCGTCACCGTGCGCGAGCGCGATAGTATGCAGCAGGAACGGGTGAGTATTGGTGCGTTGGAAGAGATGATCGGGGAGAAGGTGGATATGAGGGGGTTGTTAAAGTAAATTGATTATGTTGCAGGGTTCTTTCATTTTTATCACCTTTTAAATCAGATGATTATGGATCCTTTTATTGCTGAAATCAAACTTTTCGGTGGCAACTTTGCACCCCGTGGCTGGGCACTCTGCCAAGGTCAACTTTTACCCATCTCACAAAACCAAGCCCTCTTTTCTATTCTTGGAACAATGTATGGTGGCGATGGCCGAACCACCTTTGCATTGCCTGACTTACGCGGCCGAGTGGCACTCAGTTCTGGGCAAGGACCTGGGCTGAGCAATTATGCAGAAGGACACAAAGGAGGCGCTGAGCAGGTCACGCTCAATACCAACCAAATCCCTGCACATAACCATGGGCTTCATGCCAACGAAAAAGCCGCCACAACCAATGCCCCCGCTGGAGCAGCCCTTGCCAATACGCGTGGTCGGGATTGGGATTATGACTCATCCGGTGATGTAAATACTACTTTATCCGATAAATCTATCGGCCATACTGGTGGGGGCCAGTCACACGAAAATCGGCAACCATATCTTGCCGTGAATTACATTATTGCGCTGGAAGGTGTTTTCCCTTCCAGGAATTAATGATTAAAAAATACCGGCACAGATTTGATCTGTGCCGGTATTTCACTTTTATGAAAAAGATCAGGTTGCACCTGAACTGATCCATCCTATTTTTCAAGCCCTTCAACCAACATTAACAATAAAGGAAGACATTTGCCGTAATCCAACGCTTCGTAATCAATCCCGATGTGTAGGTTTTTATAATAAGCTTGCAGGTTGTGGTAATAATATTTTTCGGATTGGATATTCCATGCTTTAATTCCCAATTTTTCCGCGAGAAACCATTTTTCAAGCAATCTTGCTGTCCGCCCATTTCCGTCTTCAAAAGGGTGGATCTTTAAAAAAACAAGTTGGATCATAGCTGCAAAATAAAAAGATTCTTCAATTGTTAATTCTGTTGCTAAAATCAATTTGATGTCAGTAAATAAATTTTCGATTTCTCGATTTACAATATCTGGATGTGCAGCTACATAAACGATTTTATCTTCATTATCAAGAATGAATTCCATTCCGTGCCGAACCCGACCCCTTCCAGCTTTTTTTAATAAATGGACAGACAACAAAGCATGGGCTTTCAATATATTGTCAAAATTCAGTGTATTTTTTTTTGCAAATTGGTAAGCAGCTAATAAGTCGTCCGTTTTTTTCGTGTAGTCCTTTTTAAATACACCTGGTTTTATTTGAGATTTCAGATACGAATCCACTTCAATTTGTTCACCCTCGATCATGGAAGAATAGGCAGCGGCAATGGAAGTGTAAAAGCTAAAAGTTTCTGTTGATAATTGATGCTTGGTTGGTAAAGTTTCAAAGGCTTGTGACAAATCAATAGGCAATTGTTCCCGAAAAACGACTAAGTATTCAGGGCGAATGATTTGCAATTTATTTTCACTTTGCTCATTCATAGGGTAAAGTTAACGGAAATAATGTTCATATAACCTTTCGTATATTTGTCGAAGTATATTTGGCAGGAAGCAACTTGCATAATACATGAAAAACATCACTGCACAACAAATCGAGACTGTTTTTTCTTACCAAGAATTTGTCCCTTTTCTCGCTGAATATTTATCCCGAAAAATTGAAGTTCCACAGCGAAACCATTTCGATATTGGCGACAACACACTTCTGTTAATGCCTGCCTGGAACGACAATTATTGTGGGGTAAAAATAGCAACCGCTTTTCCCAATAACCGCAAAATAAACAAACCGACCATCCATGCCGTCTATACTTTATTTAATGCAAAAACAGGAGAACCATTGGCGCAAATGGATGGAAAAATAATTACCAATAAAAGAACAGCGGCAGCATCTGCTTTGGCAAGTTTATATTTGTCAAAAAAAGAAAGTAATAATTTATTGATGATGGGAAACGGCGCATTGTGCCCTGAATTAATAAATGCGCACGCAATTGTAAGACCCATTAAAAATGTAAAAATATGGGGCAGGAATATTGATCATGTAAATAAAGTAATCAATGAAAATAATTTGGAAAATTTAAATGTAAAAATTTCAGAAAATATCGAAAAAGATATTGCGGAAGCAGATGTTATTTCATGTGCAACCAGTTCAGTCAAGCCAATTGTTTTAGGAAAATATATTACGCCTGGCACGCATGTCGATCTTGTTGGAAGTTACAAACCTAATATGCGGGAAGCTGACGATGTATTAATTAAAAAAGCGAGTATATACATTGACAATATTTCTGCGAAACACGAATGTGGTGATATTTTTATTCCGTTAAAGAATAAAATAATAAACGAAGATTCCATAAAAGGAACACTTGAAGAATTGGCCACAAAAAAGATAAATGGAAGAATAAGCCAAAAAGAAATCACGCTTTTTAAATCAGTTGGTTTTGCATTGGAGGATTTGGCAGCGGCGGAATATTTATTTCAAAAAATATAACTCATTCCTTACCATCCCCCGTCAAAATATCGTTTTGGCACATCGCCTTTGCGCTTTTTTTTCCGACGCTTCTTTTTTTTCTTTTTTTCTTTTTTTGAAATATCCGAATGGAAAACTAATCTTGGGGCAAATGATTTGCGGGTCACCTCAAAGCGTTTATGCGGTAATCGGTTAACCTCTATTTTCTCTCGTACAGCCCATCCCATTTGCTGGCAAAGCTCCTCGTTTAAGGCGTCGGCCAAGGGTGTTTTTTCAATTGTACCGTTCCTGGTTTTATTTTCAATACAATCACTTGTGATGTCCCAAACAATTGCCCCGGCCAAACCATTTTCGAGAATATACCTAGCCTTTCTTTTTATGGAGCGTTCGTCTTCAAAGGTGACAAAGGTCTGTAGCTTTTTTCCTTTTAGGTACGGTACTTCGGCATGGTCGTCCCAGTGGTAATTGAATTTGCTTTGGTTGGCGAGTATATTGTAAAAGGTTGGTGCTCCTCGATCAGCAGAAAAGGTTTTTTTATCCGTTATTCTTCTAGTTGCTACATGGATGTCTGGTTGTCCTTTTGTTTTCAAGCTCCGGCCAAAAAAAGCGAGGCCAATGTTTATTTTTGAAGCGGGCACGTTGTAGCGCTCCATCAAATACCGCACGGCGCTGTCCATGTCGTATCCGTCCAACCCGATCCTCGGTGCAAAAAGTGCTGAATGGTGGTTCGTCCGGCTGGGGGTGCTGCCATAGAAATCGTAAGTCATCAGGTTGACAAAGTCCAAAAGTGGAACCACCTGCTCCCATTCGATCTGGTTCATATGGGAAGCTCCTGCCCCGAAGTCGGCAGTGAGCAGCAGTTGCTTGCCAGTTTCTTTTTGCAAAATATCAAAAGCTTGGCGTATCTCCCGAAGTAGTAAAGTGAAGTTTTCTTTATCAACCGATTTCCCATTCTGTGACTTATAACCAGGGTATTCCCAGTCGATGTCAACACCATCAACCTTATAAATACGAACCAGCTCTGCACAACTTTGCGCGAATGTTCTGCGCCTAACTTCACTTTCAGCAATGATCGAAAAGTTTTCCGACATCGTCCAGCCACCAATGGAGATTAGGACTTTCACGCCATGCTCGTGTGCCTTGTCGATCAACGAAGTTCCTTTGATATGCCAATCGGGGAAGATGTTCCTACTCTTTTTATAGGCACTGGGGGCTGATGGGCTTATCGCTCCAATCAGCAGTGTTTTATCGGCATAAGGATCGAAAAGGGAAATACTTCCGTCAATATTAGGTTGGAAAAAAGCGTAGTTGATGACGGTGTACTTGCTGTAATCTATTGTGGAGGGGTTAACCAAGCGTCCCCTGTCATACCATTTCCAACTGGGAAAAAAAGCACAAACCTCCCGGCATGGCTGTGCGAACAGCGAGCCACTAAAATACAACAGAAATAAGAGGTGCAGGATTTTCATCAATAGAAGCGAATTTGAGGAGTCAGGTTTGAGGGGTCAGGGGCGGATTTAGGAAAGGGCATTATCCATTTCTAAAAAGCACCCTATTTATATTTCAGCGGATCGTAGTTTTTTTCTGGCCTCTGACTCCTGACCCCTGAAACCTGAAAGCTGAAAGCTGAAACCTGACTCCTCCTCAACGTACAGGTTTCACCCTATATCCTTCCTTACGCAATAATGCTACCACACCATTTTCGCCGCCCAAGTGGCCTGCTCCAACGGCAAAGAACGTAGGTTGCGTAGTCATCATTTCACCCATCACAGGAATCCAGTTTTTATTGCGGGTGTTGAGCAGGAGGTCTTCGTATTCTGCTATGCCTTCGCTGTCCCCCATCATTTCCACCATGCCCTGAATATCTTGGGTTTTATAGAGTTCGACCATTTTGGCAAACTCCTCGTTGCCCTCGTCGGAAGACTTGATGCTCTCGACCAGCATTTGAGCTTGGGCTTCATAAGGGATGCTGTCGAATACGCTCATCTGGAATTCCATGGATTCCAGCCCGCCCATTTTTTTGCCAACGGCTTGTGATATTTCCATGATCTCCATTTCGTAAGAAACCATTTCACCAGAACTCATAGCTGTTGGGGACATATCGCCCGAAGCCATCACAGTGAGGAACATTGGCTTGATGCGCTCAAACATAAAAAGCGGCATGCCTATTTCGGCGAAATGATCCTGTACCAATTTGTAGTCCTCCTCATTCAATAAGTCTTTCAGCGTTTTGCCATTGTCCATGAAGGCTTTCATCAACAGGCCCAATTGTGCAGTGATGTCAGTCATATCTTCCATGTTTATTTCAAAAACGACCATTTCGGAACGGCCGATAAATAACCTGGTACTATCCGTCAGGAAGAAATCGTCCTTGCCGATCAAGTGGATGGTGCCGTATAGCCAAGAGGGGGTGGAGAGTTCTTTTCCCGATATTTCCCAGAGCAGGGAGTTTTCATCAGAAGTAGGTGCTTGTGTTTCAGTTTGGGTCGTGGCAACGGCATCTGCTTGTGCAAATACCGTTGAAAAAGCGATCAAAAATGCAAACAGCGAGGTGATAAGGTATTTCATAAAACAAGTTTTTCCGCTCATGTCCCCTTCCATCTGATTTCCGAAATTTCAGCTACTTTGAAATAAGGCTATTGCCCACTCAAGAACACTGCCCACAGACAATTTCGGAAATCTTACAGGGGAAACAAGCACCAAGATTTCCGAAATTCGCCCTGAAATGATCGTATGTACTGGGGCTGCCTCAGCTTCGGGTTTACTGAAATTTCGGAAATCAGTAACAAGGGAACATGAGCGAATTTTTCACAAAGATATGGTGATTGGCAATCAGTACCCGATTATCGGGATTTGTTTTTGGACTAATGACCGTATCAACGAGAAAAGGGTGCAGGTTTCCCCACACCCTTTCCTGAATATTTTAGAACATATCTTAATCCCTGCCAGACAACAGTGCAAGCAAACGGAGCATTTCGACATACAGCCACACCAGGGTAATCAAAAGTCCCATGGCGCAAAACCACTCCATATAAGCTGGTGCGCCGTATTGTTCCCCTTTTTCAAAATTATCGAAATCGAGCAAAAGGAACATGGCCGCCACGCCAACTATGACCACGCTGATGACAATGCTAATGGTGCCGCCGCTATGGAGAAATGGTACACTCATGCCAAAAAAGCCGAGGATGAAACTCATCAGGTAAACCAAAACGATGGCACCCAATGCCATGTAAAGGCCCATCCTCAGCCTTTCGGTAACTTTAATAATGCCTGTTTTGTAAATGAACAGCATCAGAAACAGCACTGAAAAAGTCAAAGTAACAGCATGGAAAACAATAGTCCCACCAAATGACGATGCATAAATCGCCGAAACCGCACCGACAAACAATCCTTCCAACGCTGCATAAACGGGCGCAAGGGTCGGTGATAAGTGCCGCTTAAAAGAAGTGATTAAAACAACGATAAGCCCACCAATGGCGCCACCCCACATAAGCAATGGACTTGGATTGCCATAACTGAATACAGTTGTCAGCATCATGATCCCGAACAGGATGAACGACTTGTTGACAGCGCCTGCTGCCGTCATTTTTTCTGTGATGATATGAGAGGGGGTCATGCCCGCATCCAAGACTTCTCTTGCACTTTCTTGGAACGCCTTTTCTTTCATAAAAGGGTTGCGGGAGGTACTGAACATATTTCTTCTAGCCATGATTGAGGTTTTTTAAATTATGATTGAAGAGCAGCGTAACGGGAAAGTCCGTGTTTGTTATTTCCCAAAACCACCGCAACTCTTTGTGAATATTTTTTGTGCCTGCAATTTTAGAACAAAATATCCAATGCGTTAGATTTAGCAATGAAAATTATCCGTGAAAACAACAAAACAGACTTGGGCATAATTTGTTTATTTTGCCTATTTGAAACACAAACCCGTTCCATCCGATGTCCATTTACAAACTCAATTCTAAATTCCAGCCGACCGGCGACCAGCCACAGGCCATTCGCAAATTGGTGGATGGCATTAAGCAAGGTGATCCAGCACAGGTCCTGCTCGGCGTGACTGGCTCCGGAAAGACCTTCACCATGGCCAATGTCATTGCCCAGCTCGAAAGGCCGGTTTTGGTGTTGACCCATAATAAGACATTGACGGCGCAGCTATACGGTGAGTTTTGCGAGTTCTTCCCCGACAATGCGGTGGAGTATTTTGTGAGCTATTATGACTATTACCAGCCAGAAGCCTACATCTCTGTCACCGACACCTTTATTGAAAAAGATTTGAACATCAACGAGGAAGTGGACAAACTGCGTTTGAGGGCGACTTCCTCTTTGCTTTCTGGCCGCCGGGACATCATTATTGTCGCTTCCGTTTCCTGCATTTATGGTATGGGGAATCCTGAGGACTATAAAGGTGGCATCATTCGGATCCACGAGGGGCAGCAGGTTTCACGGAATGTTTTTTTGTACAAATTGGTGGAAAGCCTCTACTCGCGCACGGAACACGATTTCAAGCGGGCCACTTTCCGGGTACGGGGGGACACCGTTGACATCAACCTGCCTTATGTTGACTATGGTTACCGTGTCACTTTTTTCGGGGATGAAATTGAAAGTATTGAAATGTTGGAACTGGAAAGTGGCAAACGCATCGAGGGTCTGCGCAACGCAGCTATCTTCCCAGCCAATCTATATATTGCACCAAAGAACCGCATGGCCGAGATCATCCGCGATATTGAGGATGAAATGTGGGCACAGACTAAATATTTGAAGAAAGAACAACGGCACCTTGAAGCCAAGCGTATCAAAGAACGCACGGAATTTGACCTCGAAATGATCCGCGAACTTGGTTATTGCAGTGGCGTGGAAAACTACTCTCGTTTTTTTGATGGCCGCAAACCAGGTACTCGGCCATTTTGCCTACTTGACTATTTCCCTGACGACTACCTGATGATGGTGGACGAAAGTCACGTGACGCTTCCGCAGGTTCGGGGCATGTGGGGGGGCGACCGGGCGAGGAAGCTAAACCTCGTCAATTGGGGGTTCCGCCTGCCATCGGCGATGGATAACCGCCCACTGAATTTTAACGAATTTGAAAGCTTGGTCAATCAGGTCGTTTATCTAAGTGCCACACCTGCCGATTATGAACTGGAGCAAACGGATGGCGTCATCGTGGAGCAGGTGATCCGCCCAACGGGACTGCTCGACCCGCCTATTGATGTGCGTCCCAGCCTCAACCAGATTGATGACCTTTTGGAAGAAATTGATGAACGAACCAAGAGCAACGAGCGCATCTTGATCACGACGCTCACCAAGCGCATGTCGGAGGAACTTACAAAGTATTTAACCAAACTCGATATCAAAGTGAGGTACATCCATTCAGAAGTGGAAACATTGGAACGGGTCGAAATTCTCCGTGACCTGCGTCTCGGCGAATTCGATGTGCTGATCGGTGTGAACCTCTTGCGAGAAGGACTCGACTTACCGGAAGTATCCCTCGTCGCCATCCTAGATGCCGACAAAGAAGGCTTCCTCCGCAACGATCGCTCCCTTACCCAAACAGCAGGGCGAGCTGCCCGAAACGTGAATGGACTCGTGGTTTTTTATGCCGATAAAACAACCGATTCCATGCAGCGAACCATTGATGAAACCAATCGCCGCCGCGCCATTCAACTTGCATATAATGAAAAACATGGCATCGTGCCCCAGACACTCGCCAAGAGCCGGGAAGAAATCCTGGCCCGCCAGTCGGTGCTCGACATCCGTGGCAAAAAACAATATTATATTGAGCCTGAAACGCCAAGTTTGGCTGCCGATCCCGTGGTGGGCTACATGACTCGGGATCAGATTGAACGCATGGTGAAAGAGACAGAAAGTAAAATGAAAAAAGCTGCGAAGGAACTGGATTTTATTACAGCGGCGCAGATGCGGGATGAGTTGTTTGCATTGAAGGAAAAGTTGAAAGGGGTGGAATGATACAGTGGTTGTTTTGGAATTAAACTACAAAAGGAAGCATAAGAGTTAGGCATTATTCGTCAATCAATTCAATAATCTGCTCTACGATATGATCCTGATGTGACCAAAGTATGAAGTGGTTTTCGCCCTGCAAGGTATCAACTATTACCTTTCTGGAATTTACTAATTTCTGACTGGCAAAACCTACATTGCCAACAGGGACGAGGCCATCCTCGCCGCCATGAACAAGAATAACGGGGCAGGTTATTTTTTTCCAAAGGGGCAGCATTTTTTCCAGTTCTTCCGGTAGCGGGATGATCTCTTGATTGCAGACCCTCGCCGCCGGTGGCAACATCCATCTGATGAAAAACAAATCAAGCGGTTTTTGATACCATTTTTTGGGTTCTAATTCAGGATCTACCGACCCAGCCACGAATACAAGTCCATCCACCAGGTCGGGAAAATCCATAGCAAACCTTGCAATCACAGGTGCTCCAAAACTGTGACCAACCAGAATGACTTTCTGTTCTTCTTGAAAAACATGTTTTTCCAAAATAGGCTTGATGCTCGCCGCTTGCATTTCAACAGAACGCTCTGCTTTCCCAAAATCTGAAAAACCATATCCAGGTCTATCCACAGCTACAACTTGCGCTATTGAAGTCAGTTTTTGGTCTTGTAAGTAGCCCAACATATTGGACGAGGAACCGGGCGCTCCATGCACCATGATAACCAAAGGCAGGGTATCTGTGCCAACATGGACATAATGCATTTCATGTCCACCCGATTCATAGGTGTGGAAATGTGGCTCAAGTTGACCTAACTCGGTAATCGCTTTTCCCATTTCTGATGCCCTTGTCCTGAATTCAAAAAACTCCGATTGACAAGTCAGGAACAAGGCAATCACGAGACCGATTGCCAGATAACGTTTCTTCAACTTCATGTGGAGGAATAACAAATATTTATTGATGCAAATAGAAACAGGAGATAAAGGAAAGATGTTTTTGGTGGGCGTTGAAAAGAGGAGGAAGTTTTTGGGGAGGCGCTCCAGGCTAAATAAAAAAAGCCCTTGTAACTCATTGAATTACAAAGGCTTTTGAATTTTAAACGTGGTCCCACAAGGGCTCGAACCTTGGACCCTCTGATTATGAGTCAGATGCTCTAACCAACTGAGCTATGGGACCTTTCTGGTTTATGAGATGTTTTCTACATAGGATTACAACTCATCGTGTAAGGAGGCGCAAAACTACGGAATGAACTTTGGATTTTCAATAAAAGTTCAGCTTCCTTTTTTCAGTTGGAAACGCAGGTACTTGATCTTCCTGCCCACTGCGAGGTGCTGTTTTTCGTAAAATGTCTTGAACTCAAGCTCTGGTATATGGAGTGGTTTGGCGTAAATGTCGTTGTCGTGGTAGAGGAGTTCGTAATCGGTTTGGCCGGCGAGCGTATCAAGGGTGAATTCATACAGGGTCGGGTCGTCTGTCTTGAGGTGTACCAAGCCATCCGGTTTCAGAATTTTTTTATATTGCTGTAAAAAATTCTGGGCGGTCAAACGCCTGTTGGCCTTGCCCTCTTTTAGGAAAGGGTCTGCAAAAGTGATCCAAATTTCATCTACCTCATCAGGCTCAAAAAACAGGGTAATTTGCTCGATCCGGGTGCGCAGGAATGCTGCATTTGAAATGTCCTGTTCGAGTGCCGTTTTGGCGCCCCGCCAGATGCGGGCCCCTTTGATGTCAACACCAATGAAGTTCCTTTTCGGAAAAGCACCTGCCAGGCCGAGCGTGTATTCTCCTTTGCCACATGCCAGTTCCAAGGTGATTGGATTATTGTTTTTGAAATGTTCCGCCGCCCATTTTCCTTTCAGCTCAACTTCCACCCCGTCCTGCCCAGCCAGGCTTGGATTGGTGGAATCAAAATTTTCGTAAACATTGGGGAAAGAAAGGATTTCCGCAAATTTCAGTAGTTTGTTCCGTTTGCTCATTTTTGAAGTAAAAAGTAAAAAGTAAAAAGTAAAAAGTACTTCGATAGCGCAACCTCATAATTCAAGGGAAAATAAGGCTGGGGTAAAATACCCGTTTCAAATGCAATGGCATTTAGCAACCGAGAATTTATATTCTCCGGTTTCGGGGTCGGAGAATATAAATTCTCCGCTGCCAAAAAGCTGTCCCTTACTTTTTATTTTTTGCTTCCACACCTTACAACCTGTCCAGTTGTTCGAGCAGCCATTTCTGCTCCATGATCGGGTCGGCAGATTGTATTTCAGCCCTCAGCTTTTCGATTTGTTTTTTATCACTGGGGAAGATCTTTAATAGTTTCTTGGTATAGGTCAATAGGTTTTTGAAAACGGCCTTGTGGTAGCCCATGACTTTTTTACGTTGAATGTAGGCTCGCATACTGTCAATCAATGAATCCAAGGCGCTGAATTCGTCCAACTCGTAGTACATTTTCATCAACATTGTTTTGGCTAAAAGGCTCATCAAAATATCGTCCGTCTCGTATTGTGCAAACATGGGCATCGCCTTGTCATATTCTTTCTTTTCAAAATACAACCTTGCCTGATAGAAGCGAACATAGTTTTCCCGGTGTTTTTCTTCGAGCTGGTGGCTGTTCTTTCCAATCAGTTTTTCTACCCACTCAAATTCTTGGAGGTTTAGGGCAATGGATATGGCATTGCCAAAAGTAAACCTTGACAAGACCCCGTTCTCCAAAAAAATATCCTTTTTTATGCCCAAGACGTACAACTCGAAAGATTCTCTGAAATAGGCATCTTTCCCTGCATTGATTTGGCTGATGCAATAATTGTTGGCCATCAGGAAAATGATGCGATTCTCGTGCTGCGGGAAAATATCCTGGTGGAGCACGATCTGTTTTTTCAATTTCTTGTAGCTTTCCTCATCGTCTTTGTCCGTCACAGCTTTGTATCCATAATAATAAATGGCGATTGCAGGGATTTGCAAGAAAGTGCCGTCCTTTTCCAGGGAGTCTAGTATCTCATCCAAAAACCTCATTTTGTAATCTGCTTGAAAAACCTTTTGATGGGCGATCATAAAACAGCTCAATTGGAGCTTATTGGCCAGATAGGCTTTATCGTTCGCATCTGATACTTCTTGCAAATTATACGGGACATCCCTACCCAAGCCTGTCAGGTGGCTGTACTGCTCGAATTGCAGTGCGTATTCATTTTCAAAATATTGATGGTTGCGGAAAGGTTGCTGCTTTTGTATCTTTTGGCTGGTGTCTATCGCTTTTTTAAACAACTTGGGAAGTTGACGTTGGCGATATACTTTAGCCAACATGGTCTGTGACCTTACATGATCTTTGAATAACTCATTGTACGCCAAGAACCCTTCAACTACCTTGAACAAGAAGTGCATGGACTGCCGCATTTCATTATCACTAAACGTTCTACCAGAGAAGACCGCCCTGTAAACCCGCTGCTTTTCAAGAAATTTACCAGAAGACAAATGGTGCCCTGTCATAAGATATTCATACAAATCAATAACATCTTGGCGTTGGTTGTGCGCTGGGGAATTAAGCCATTTGCGGAATTCACGGGCTTCTTTCTTATCAAAAGTCCTCAATATGGATATGAGATTACTTTTTTCCATTGAAATATTGGTTTGCAGAGTTCTTTTCTGTCAACAAATAGAAAATAAAATTTTGGTTAAAATTTGTAGTAAAATAAGAACATTCAAACAAATTACACTTCAAAGTATGCGATATTTTTTATCACTTTTTTTCAACAAACGGCAAATTATGTCTTTGTTTTCAGAAGAAGTTGTCCGCACATTTGTATCGTCAACGAATAGATACATGTTCCATCTACCCATGCATAAACTCATAACATACTTTTCAGCACTGCTCAAGCAGGCCAACCTGTTCAGGGTTGCGCTACCATTGGCAGTAGTGGTTATGGTTTGTTCTTCATCTATGGCGCAGGGCTGGGAAATCTATTTTGGGGGCAATTCCGAAGACTTTGGCCACTCCATTATCCAGGCAAAAAACCATGACTACATGATCGCTGGGTTCAGCGAAAGTTTTGGGCCTGATGGCGATATGGATGTTTACGTGATCCGTGCCGATGTGGACGGACGGGAGACCTGGCAAAAAGTTTTTGACGAAGGATTTATAGAACATGGCTATTCCATTATTGAAACCGATGACAATGCTTTTTTAATTGTTGGTGACATCATCAACGTGCCCCAAAATATCGAATCCAATGTTTACCTCCTAAAAATCAACAACAATGGCGACCTCCTCTGGAGCAAGCAGTTTGGCGGCCCGGCCAATGACACAGGCTGGCGGGTCATCCCCTCTGAAAATGATGGCGGCTACCTAATAATCGGAAAAACTGCCAGCCTTGGAAACGGGGAAGACGATGTTTATCTCATCAAAATTGACGATGCCGGGAACGAGGAATGGAGCAAAACCTATGGCACCGCTGACGATGATTTCGGCAGGGGCATCGTGGAAACCCCCGATGGCTATCTGATTACGGGCAAAGCATTTAACAGCACTAACAACTCCTCGGACCTTTACTTGTTGAAAGTTGATTTTGACGGAAATGAGGTTTGGAGCAAGTTTTTTGGAACAGCGGGTTTTGACGAAGGGCAGGACATCGTGGCAATGAACGACGGCAATTACGCCATCGTCGGCAACAGCGGCCAAGACGCCTACCTGCTGAAAGTTGCCCCAAATGGCGATGAAATCTGGTCAACTACTTTTGGTGGAAGCGAATCCACAGAGGCTTCCGACCTTTTGATAGCAGAAAATGGCAATATCGTCCTCGCTGGTGTCACCGAAGTCAGCCCGTCTAATTCCGATGCATTCCTTTCCCGTTACGATTCTGACGGAAATTTGATCTGGGACAAGCTGATCGGTCGTTCCAATTTTTTGGACTGGGCACAAAGCCTTACCCAAACAGCGGAAAAGGGATTTGCCGTGGCAGGTTACAATGCTCAGTTTTTGACTTTGTTCAATGATGTGACCCTCATAAAAACGAATTCAAACGGCAACCTCTACACAAACCTATTGAGGGGCCAGGTTTTCAGCGACGATAGTGAAGATTGCGGGTTCGACCAAGGGGAACTGGGCTTGAACGAATGGATCATCAAAGCCGAATCGCCGGACAAGACCTTTTTCGGGACCTCCGACACCTTGGGCAACTATGAAATCACGATAGACACGGGGGATTATTCTGTTTCGGTCTTTACGAAAAACGAATACTGGGAATCTTGCGTGGCAGCGTACAATGTTTCCCTCGATGAAAAATACGACACGCTCATCCGCAATTTCCCTATACTTAAAAACACGCTCTGTCCATTATTGGAAGTGGATGTGTCAACTCCAGTAGCCCAGAACTGTACGAACATTGGATATACTGTTGATTATTGCAACAACGGTACAGTAGGAGAGGCCAACCCGATCATCGAAATTGTTCTGGACGATGACCTGGAGATGACCAACGCTTCCATTCCTTTTACTTTCACTCCGGACAGCCTTTACATATTTGAGCTTGACTCTCTGGGCATTGACGGCTGCGGCAGTTTTAATTTCACTGCCGAGTCATCGTGCAACGGTATGCCCGGACAGGCATATACTGTCAATGCACACATCTTCCCCGATTCTTTGTGTGCGCCAATATCGGGCTGGGACTTGTCCGATATAAAAGTAAACGGCTATTGCGATACCGACTCAATTCGTTTTGAAATTATTAATGTCGGGGACGGGGACATGGAAGACCCTTTGAAATTCATCATCGTGGAAGACCAAGTACTTGCATTGACTGGCGACTTTATACTAAATACAGATCAGGACACAACCATAACCAAAGAAGCTACAGGAGCTACATACAGAATAATTGCCGAACAAGCACCCGGCCACCCTGGCAACAGCTATCCGACCATAGCTATCGAAGGTTGCTCAAATGGAGGGAGCTATACTACCGGGTTTGTTACCGAATTACAGGAAGACGAAAACGATCCGTTCGTTTCAATTGACGTACAGGAAGCTATCAGTTCAACCGATTACATTTTCTTGCGAGGCTATCCCAAGGGCTACTTGAAAGACGGGGACCATCTTATTGCAGCAAACACCCCCATCCAGTACCACATTTATTTCCAAAATTCAGGAACTGATACAATCCAACGACTGGTGATTAGGGACACCTTGCCGGAAAGCCTCGAACTTGGCACTGTAGTGCCGGGGGCGAGCAGCCACCCATACAAGTTCGAGGCTTACAGCAATGGCGTCCTAAAATTCACCTTTGAAGACCTTGACCTAATGCCGGATGGCGACACTGCCTCCATCGGATATTTACAATTCAAAATTTCTCAGAAACCGAACAATCCGATAGGAACCGTTATCCCAAACAGTGCCGCTATCTTTTTAGGTTACGACATGCCCGTACAAACTGCCACCTACACCCATGTAGTTGACAGCGAGATTATTGAAGAATTCATCGTTACAGATGTGGGGCCGACACTCGTCCCAGGAATCAATGTGAATGCTTACCCTAACCCATTTACTTCAACCATTGTGTTTGAGGTGGAAAACAACCGATTTAATAATTTGACATTGACAGTGTTCGACATGAGCGGGCAGCTTGTGCGCCGGGAGAAAGCTTCTGGTAATCAAATCCAACTGACAAGGGGTAACCTGCTTGCGGGGATGTACGCCTATCAATTGGAGGCCAATGGCCTGCTGCTCAACACGGGAAAAATAATTGTGCGGTAGTAGTAGTCAGACAATAATAAGTTGATAACTCCTTGAATCCTCTTTGCCCCTGACTCTTCGTTTTGAAAATACTCATTATGCAAAGGCATGATTCCGTTTTTCACGCCTTGATTCAGGAAAAGATAGAACCCAATTAGCTGTTAACTCATTATCATCCGACTACTAAAAACCCATTCCGATTACTAAGGATTGAATTTGAGAAAGATCGATTAATTCAATTCAATTTCAACTCTATCTATCTGAACCGATTACACTTTTTTTTATAACCGATTACATCACCTGCCATGAGGCAGGCACAAACATTCCCAAACCGATTTTTTGATACCGACTTTTAGCCAAAAACCGATTACCCAAGCCGATTCAAATCTATCGCACGACAAGTTTCGTATATTCCCACGAACCTGTTCCAATTGTTTCCCCCGGACTTCCGGGGGAAATTTTTCCCAAAGCCTAAAAAATTAACCGTTATTTTCATGAGATTATAATTTGTAAGCCGTATCCTGGACAGGTACGGCTTCTTTGTTTGTGTCTGTGTCGCAGTTTTTAAAATAGAAATAGGCCGGCTCATCGAAGAGGGAGAAGAGGTTCACCCATAAATAAATCAGGAAGTGACACTTTTTTTATTAATTTCGTCACAAGCTCAAAACATTTATTAACCATTTAAACAAGTTTGATATGTTGAAAGAATTTAAAGACTTTGCCATGAAAGGCAACCTTGTCGACATTGCCGTGGGCTTTGTAATGGGTGCTGCCTTTTCTAAAGTAATTACTGTCTTCACCGGAGGAATCGTTTCTCCTCTCATTGGCTTGATCTTCGGAGGTAAAGACCTAAATGATATGAAATGGGTATTGCAACCAGCAGAGGCAGGGCCTGATGGAGCAGAAGCCGTTGCCGAAGTTGCGATGCTGTACGGAAGTTTCATAACAAGCATTATTGACTTCGTTATTGTTGCATTCGTAATGTTTATGGTCGTGAAAGGAGTTAACAATATGAAGAAGGAAGAGGAGGCTGCCCCTCCAGCAGGACCTCCGGCAGATATCGTACTACTTGAGGAAATAAGAGACTTGCTTAAGAAAAATTAATTTCTACTTATTTTTTCCAAAAACATGAGTCATCCCATAAGTAGAGTGTTTACATGCTGAAATTTTAGGTTTCAGCTTGATTTTGCTCAATTTCGTGCGTTTGAAAGATTTTATAAAGCATTCACAAAGAGTTTTGAAGTTGTAATATTTAAAATCTCTTTTCTCAAAATGCTCGTTTACCCCTGAAAATGCTGGTATTCGCCCGTTTTTTGGTCATTTTTGACCGAAAAACGTGTACACCTTACTTATGGGATGACTCATGTTGTATCCATATGAAAAAAAACTTCTACTGCATAGACGCCCACACCTGCGGCAATCCCGTCCGACTGGTGTCAGGCGGCGGCCCAATCTTAAAAGGTAAAACCATCGCCGACAAGCGCGTCCATTTCCTAGAAGAGTACGACTGGATTCGCAAAGGCTTGATGTTTGAGCCACGCGGACATGATATGATGTCAGGGAGCATTCTCTACCCTCCTGCAGATGAGGCCAACGACATTGCGGTGCTGTTCATCGAAACGAGCGGCTGTCTGCCCATGTGCGGCCACGGGACTATCGGAACAGTCACCATTGCCATTGAGCATGGTCTGATAACACCCAAGACGCCTGGTCAACTCCGAATGGAAACCCCCGCTGGGCTGATACAAATTGAGTATGGCCAAGAAGGCAAAAAAGTAAAATGGGTACGCTTGACCAATGTCGCTTCCTTCCTCCACAGCACCGAACTAACAGTCGAGTGCCCTGTCCTCGGCGAATTGTTGGTGGATGTGGCATATGGCGGAAATTTTTACGCCATCGTTGACCCACAGAAAAATTTCAAGGGATTGGAGCATTATACGCCAGGTCAGCTGATTGCCTGGAGTCCGATTTTGCGGAAACGATTAAATGAAAAACACGAGTTTATTCACCCTGAGGACAACCGCATCAATGGCCTGAGCCATTTATTATGGACTGGCAAAACTATCAACCCTGAAGCACATGGCCGCAATGCTGTTTTTTACGGCGACAAAGCCATCGACCGATCGCCGTGTGGCACGGGGACTTCTGCTCGAATGGCGCAGTGGGCCGCCAAAGGGCAACTGAAAGTCGGTGATGAGTTCATTCACGAAAGCATTATCGGCAGTCAGTTTATTGGCCGGGTGGAGGCAAAAACGCAAGTGGGGGATTTTCCAGCAATCATTCCAAGTATCCAGGGTTGGGCGAAAATCACCGGGTACAATCACATCATCATTGACGAGGAAGACGATCCATATGCGTTTGGGTTTCAGGTTTAGGGAGGGGTCAGGGGAGAGGGGTCAGGAGTCAGGGCTGTTAAGTTCTCGTTTTAAAATTTAAAATTTAAAATGATGAATTTAAAATGTAAAAATGGCCTGCACGTAAAATACTCGCCATCAGGTAGGTACGTGTGTCTGATTTTTACATTTATCATTTTACATTTTACATTAAAACCCTTAGCACTTAACAGCCCTGCTCCTGACCCCTCTCCCCTCAAAAAAAAGACATGAAAATTAACATTGTTGGCGGCGGCATCATTGGTTTGTTCTCTGCATACTACTTGCAGGAGGAAGGCCATGAGGTACATGTTTTCGATAAAGGAGATATGCTGGACGGGTGTTCCTATGGCAATGCGGGCATGATTACGCCCAGTCATTTTGTGCCTTTGGCGGCGCCGGGTGTTGTCGCACAGGGCGTTCGGTGGATGTTCAATGCAAGTAGCCCATTTTATATAAAACCAAGATTGGATTTGGAGTTGGCACAGTGGCTTTGGCGATTTTACCGCTCGTGCAACAAACGGCAAGCAGAGGCAGTCATCCCCACACTGTTGGATTTTAATTTGGAAGGAAAAAAACGGTATAATGATTTTTATAAAAATACCAAGCTGGATATTAAACTCGAAAACCGGGGTATATTGATGTTGTACAAAACCGCTAAAAAAGAAAAGGAAGAACTGGAAACTGCGGAAAAAGCAACAACGTTCGGTCTGGAAACTAAACTATTAAATAAACAAGAAGTTAATGACTTTGAAACGGGCACGGAAACAAACGCGCTCGGAGGTGTTTTTTATCCTAGTGACGCATATTTATATCCCAATATTTTAATGAGGGAATTGATAAATTTATTAAAAATAAATGACGTTCAAATCCATACCAATAAGCCAATTAATAATTTCGAAAAAAAAGGAAATAAAATCACTGCTATATTTTCCAATAATGAAAAATACAGCGCCGAGGCCACTATCATTGCCACTGGAAGTTGGTCTGCCATATTGTTGAAAAAATTGGAAATAAGATTATTATTACAGGATGGTAAAGGCTATTCTGTCACTTATAGCAAGCCTAATGAAAAACCTAATATTGCGACCATATTATCAGAAGCAAAAATCGCGGTGACACCGATGGGCAACGACCTGCGATTTGGTGGCACACTGGAATTGGGCGGGCTGAACCCCCGCATCGACAAAACCAGGGTAAGAGGCATCATCAATTCCATTCCTCAATATTATCCGAATATTAAAGTGGATATGCCATCTGATGAAAAAACTTGGTTTGGCTACCGTCCCTGCTCCCCTGATGGCATGCCTTATATTGGTCGCTTAAAAGGATATGACAATTTGATTTTAGCAAGCGGACATGCAATGATGGGGCTGAGCTTGGGCCCTGCAACTGGGGCGATGGTAGCTGATTTATTATCAGGCAAAAATATCCGTGATGATTATTTGAAATTTTTTGACCCAAATCGGTTTTAGAGCATGTCTAGTTTTTATTTGAACTGAGAATCAATGATTTAGGATGATGGCATAGAATTAATGAGAAAATTTATCGGGATAAATGACCGAGTTAATTCGAAGTCAGCGCCTAAAGCGTTGTTTGTCAGGAAAAAGAAAAACTAGACATGCTCGTAGAAGCGAAATGATTTGAAAGTCTGATTTGGGGATTTTTAAACTTAAAGAAATAAGGACGCCAGGCTTAGAAAACAGTTCCTTACCTTTACTCCAAAACATCCACCATGCCTGTCAGTCGTTTATATTTTTATTTAATTATTGTGGTTTATTCCTGTCAGTCAGAGCAACAACAGAACATTCCCTCACCAAAAGACGGCATGGCATACATTCCCGCTGGCACACTCAACATGGGCGGCGACAACAAACAGGCTGACGGTGACGAATACCCCAAACACAAGGTCGTCATTAATGCTTTTTGGATGGACGAGACCGAAGTCACCAACCGCCAATTTCAAGAATTTGTGGAAGCTACTGATTATGTGACGATCGCCGAACGCCCAATCGTTTGGGAAGAAATAGCCAAAGACCTACCACCCGGCACACCACCCCCACCCGATAGCCTACTCCAACCAGGGGCACTCGTTTTCAAAGCAACCGACACGCCCGTCAGTTACAACGATCCATCGCAATGGTGGGAGTGGGTCATTGGAGCAGACTGGGAACACCCTGAAGGCCCAGCCAGCGACATCACTAATCGCATGGATCATCCTGTGGTACAAGTAGCCTGGGAAGATGCAGTTGCTTATGCAAAATGGGCTGGCAAGCGCCTACCTACCGAAGCCGAATGGGAATGGGCTGCCCGCGGCGGATTGGAAAATAAAATCTACTCGTGGGGAAATGAAGACGTGAACAAAGGTGAACTTAAAGCCAATTTTTGGCAGGGCATTTTTCCTTATCAAAACGAGATTAAAGATGGTTTTTTTGCCAGTGCTCCAGTAAAGTCATTCCCTCCAAATGGGTATGGTCTTTATGAAATGTCCGGTAACGTCTGGGAATGGTGCAACGACTGGTACCACTATAATTATTACGCCGATGAAGCTGCCAAATCCCCCAACCCAAAAGGCCCTTCTGATAGTTTCGATCCTCAAATGCCCTATACCCAACAGCGCTCCATGCGGGGCGGCTCCTTCCTTTGCAACGATGATTTTTGTTCTGGTTATCGCAATGCCAGGCGTATGAAATCAAGCCCTGACACGGGGTTGAGCCATACGGGTTTTCGGTGTGTGGTAAATGGTAAATGGTGAATGGTAAATGGTGAATGGTGAATGGTGAATGTAAAATGTAAAATGTAAAATGTAAAATGAAACGATACCACTTATTTGAGTTTGAAGACCTTTCTTGGTTTCCAAAATTTATAAGGGACTACGGAACCGATTTCCTGGAATTTATTTCCAATAAAGCCGATTTTTATAAAGAAATAATTCCTGTATTAAAAAAAGGTATTTCAAAAAGTGGACAAAAAAAAATAATAGATCTGGCCTCTGGCGGAGGAGGTGGTTGGAAAAAGATTTCGAGTAGGTTAAAAGAAGAGATTCCAGGAATAAAAATTACGTTAACAGATTTTTATCCAAATGAAAAAGCATTTAAAAAAATGCTTAAACATGATCGGGAAATGTTCTTTTATGTTCCTGAAAAAATAAATGCATTAGATGTTCCAAAACAATTAATAGGGTTAAGAACACAATTTCTTTCATTCCATCATTTTAAATATAATGACGCAAAAAAAATATTACAAAACGCCGTGGACAACAATATGTCGATCGCCATATTCGAAGCACAGGAACGGAACATGGCCAATGTTTTAAAAAACATGTTTTCCCCGATTATGGTGTTGTTTGCCACTCCTTTTATCCGGCCATTTAATTTAGGGAGATTAATATTTACTTATTTAATTCCCATTGTACCATTGTTCATCTTATGGGACGGTGTGGTTTCTGTTCTGCGCACCTATACTTTGGAAGAAATGAAAAGTATGACCCACGAATTAAATAATCGGCTCCGGTATAAATGGGAAATTGAAAAAATAGAGGATGGCCCGATTACGATATTGTATTTATTGGGGTATCCAAAAAAGAGTTGATTATTATGAAATCCATTTCTATTTGCCTTTTTATTTTCGTTCTCTTCTCCAGTTGCACTACTAATATCAATAATAAAAAGGCTTCTATTGACAATACGGCTGTTGCCTTATCTGGTCAAAAAACAAATCCCGACAGCCTATATTCAAGAATGTTGAAATCGTATGCCGACACGACACATTCATCTATTCAATTTCGGGCAAGGCACAGTGGTGTGTACGACGTAATTGGATGGATACCCAGTTTTAGTATAAATATGGAAGGACAGCGAAAGGATTTTACAGATGTAACTGTGGAGGCTAAAGCTGACCTCCGAACAGTAGTTATGCCCAATATGGGGATGGCCGGCAATTTACAGGGCATGTTTGATACTGAAAGTTATCCTTACGCCTATTTCAAAAGTAAAAGCATTGAAAATATTAAAGGCAATACTTTCCAACTTATTGGAGACATGACGATAAAAGAGGTCACTAAAGAAATAGCATTGGAAATTCAATTCAATGGATTTGGGCATCCTTTAAATTTTGGCGTACCCGGATTCACAGTGGACGGAAAATTCAGCCGTTTCGACTTCGGCATAGGAGAGCCGGATGTCTCCGATTTTTCAGAAGGCCACCCCCTAATCGGTGACACTATTTATTTCAAATCAAATTTGCGGTTCTTTTTTGATGTATAAATTGCAAAAGCCCTCCTCCCCTTCCATCTCTATACCGGACACCCTTCGTCCAATACTGAACACCAAATCGGATTTTAGACATATCAAACTTGCACGTAAATAGCTGATTTTTAATAAATTAAACCAAATGGCACAGCCGTTGAGATAATTGGAGTGGGCAAAAAAGCGTAAAGCCCGTTTTACTAAAATCAACACTTCCCGATCATGTTTAGAAATCACCTTACTATCGCATGGCGACAGATCATCAAACGCAAAAGCTACTCTCTTCTCAATATTCTGGGATTGGCTATAGGCATCGCAAGCTGTCTCCTCATCCTTTATTTTGTACTTTACGAAAGGAGTTATGATAACTTCCATGAAAAAGGGAGCAACATCTATCGCTTGCGCCTCGACAGTTACCAAAATGGGGAATTGGCTTATCAATCAGCCACTGTTTTTCCTGCCTTTGCCCCAACACTAAAATCCGATTTTCCAGAAATCGTGGAATCTTGCCGAATCCATGATGCCGAAATGGTGATGACCAACCCTGTAAGCCGAACCAAATTTTCGGAGCGTAAAGGCTACTATGCGGATCCTTCATTTTTGCAAATATTTGATTTACCAATGTTGAGCGGGGATCCTGCTACTGCACTGAGCGGCCCCGATAAGATCATTTTATCAAAAGCAATGGCCACTAAATATTTTGGAGGAACAGATGTGATTGGCAAACAAGTCATGGTGAAAGATCCCGACCTTATTCAATACTACGAAGTGACCGGTGTTTTTGAAAACTACCCTGCCAACTCGCATTTGAAGCTTGACTATTTGGTGTCTTATGAAACGCTTTCCAAGATTGTAGCCCAAGTTTGGCAGGATACAACTGACGCCACTAATACAAGCTGGGGATGGTACGATTTCTATACTTATCTGGAATTTGAGCCAGGCACCGATGTGGCTGAGGTTAAATCAAAACTTCCCGCTTTTGTCGACAAATACATCAACGAACCCCGCCGGGAAAGAGGCTCCACTACTGAAAATTCAATCGACATCATGCCGATGCAGGACATCCACCTGTATTCCAATATCAACCAAGAAGCGGAAGTCAATGGCGATGGGAAAGCGGTATCGCTGTTGTTATTGGTGGCATTTTTCATTCTTGCAATTGCCTGGATCAATTATGTGAATCTCGCTACGGCGCGTTCGCTGGAACGTTCCAAAGAAGTTGGGCTACGAAAAGTTTTGGGGGCAGAAAGGAAACAGTTGATTGTCCAGTTCCTTACCGAAAGTTTGTTGTTGAACTTTGGTGCTTTCCTTTTCGCCTTGATGATCGTGCAGGTTGCCCTGCCTTTTTTCCAAAATGCCTTTGGGTTCCCCACTACGTCTGTACTTGCCAATAATCCGGGTTTTGTAATAGCAGCTGTTGCCGCATTTCTGACTGGGGCTGTTTTGTCAGGAATCTATCCTGCTTTTGTGCTATCCGGTTTCCGGCCTGTTACAGTTTTAAAAGGGCTTTTTAAAAATTCTGCGCACGGCATAGCGCTGCGCAAGGGCTTGATTGTTTTTCAATTTGTTACTTCTATCGCCCTTATCGTAGGGACCATGATCGTGTATAAGCAGTTGCAGTTTATGCGAAACCAAAACCTGGGTGTCAATATTGAACAAACCCTGGTGGTGCCTGGCCCGGATACCGTATTGGATTCACTCTACGGCGGCCAGTACAAGCCTTTCAAAATGGAGTCGTTGCAAATACCGGGGGTAAATAATTTGACCTCTTCAGCGTATGTGCCTGGCGATGAAATATATTGGACAAATGGTGCAAAATGGCTGAACCCTGAAACCACCTCATCCACCATTTATACACAGGGAATTGATGAAACTTTTTTAGAAGCATATGATCTTGGGTTAGTTGCTGGCCGCAACTTTTCAAAAGAAAGAGGAGAGGACGACCGCGCATGTTTACTCAACAAAAAAGCAGCATCCCTTCTTGGCTTTCCTTCTCCTGAAGAGGCTATTGGAGAGAAGGTACAGCGAGGCGGGGACACCCTCACCGTGGCAGGGATCACCAACGATTTTCATCATCTGGGTTTACAAAAAGCCATTGATCCTATCATCTTCCTTTATCGCCCTGAGGCACGAAGTTATTATTCGATGAAAATAGAAGCAGGGCAAAACATGCAAGCGATCATTGCTGCAGTGCAACAAAATTGGAACCGACATTTCCCCGACGATCCTTTCAGTTATTTTTTCCTCGATGAATTTTTTAACCGCCAGTACCAGGCCGATATGCTATTTGGAAAAGTATTTACCTTTTTTGCCCTATTGGCTATTTTTGTTGCCTCGCTTGGACTTTTTGGTCTTTCCTCCTATGATGTATTGCAGCGAACCAAAGAAATCGGCATCCGAAAAGTACTCGGTGCTACCACAACTGGTTTGGTGGGCTTGCTCTCTAAAGATTTTTTGAAACTTATCGTTGTCGCTCTGGCAATCGCTTCGCCCATCGCTTGGTATTTCATGGACAAGTGGTTGGCAGATTTTGCTTATCGGATCAACATCGGTTGGTGGGTATTCGCGCTAGCCGGTGTGCTATCTGTGTCAGTCGCTTTTATTACCGTGAGTTTGCAGAGCGTAAAAGCGGCGCTGGCAAATCCTATAAAGAGTTTGCGGAGCGAGTGATACATGGTAGATATGCCACAAAAAAGCGCTGTGGCACAGAGCCACAGCGTTTGGTTAGGAACCCTTGCCTGAAAAGGGTGTATATGAAAAAAGTATTGATTCAAATTGTCACGCCCTGCACTCCTTAATGAATACCCCGTCAGCGTCAAAAAGCAAAACAGTGCCATCAGAGAGTTTGACAGCATACGCTCCAGAGGGCTTGGTGACCGCAGCTTCGGTGGTTTCATCTGGATAGTTGTCAGTTACATAACCCGTCACCGACTGGGGAAGGTCTTCAATGACAATTTCTTCACCGCGCATACATCGGCGTCCTGGATGACCGGGGCCATCCCAGCGGCCACAACGGGAGATGAATTCACCTTCTTCATCAAAAACCAAAATAACGTCATTAGATAACCCAACTGCATACAGCCCGAACGGCTTGACGACTGCCACTTCTATTGTTTCATCGGGAAGGTTTTCAGCAACGTAATCGAGAATGGCCTGAGGAAGATCGGTGACATCAAGGGTGTCCCCACGCAAGCAACGGAACCTCGGATGTGGGTGTGGCCGATGGCCCAAAAAGCGGTTCCGGTCATTAAAATAGACGTTGATGCCCGTTTCCAGTTGCAGTTCATGGCCGAGGTCTTTGACCACGAATGCCTCCTCTACCAGTACTGGAGGGTAGTTTTCCTCCATATAGCCCTGGATACTTTCGGGCAGATCATCTTGCGTCACCGCAGTTTTTTGCGATGAATCCATGATCGTTGACATCAGTTCTTCATCTTGGAGGAGCGGGTTGTCTTGTTCACAGGCGGTAAAAATGCCCACCGTGCTTGCGAGTAGCAAGCCAAAAAATAAATATTTCATTTTAAACTTTTTTTGGTTAGAAAATAATTGGATTGGTATCGGGCTGAGGTGATTTGAAAATATTGAATTTTGAACATTATCAAACCAGATCATACTATTTATTTAGGTATCGGAATTGGGGAAATGGTTGCATGGTTTTTTAGAAAATAGAAAATAGAAATTGGGAATTAAGAAATTGGGAAATTGGGAAATTATTGAATAACAGCCTAAGAAAATGCAAAATGATAAATATAAAATGTAAAAGTAGTTGACTACCAGTTATTTGGATAGCGTATGGTTAATCACTAATTCAGCAATCACCAATTTCAAAACTTAAATCCCACTCCCACATCAATCCCAACGGAAAAAGAAGATGACTGGATGTACCGATCGAGATGGCGGTTACTCGACGACTTTAGCAGGGTTGGGGAAAGGCTGGCACTCCAGCCATTACCAATTTTGTATTCCAGTCCGGCAGCAGCCATCAGGTCGAAAGTGGTGCTTTTCAGGTTCGGTCCATGTCCCCGTGGGCGCACCGTATTGCTGCCCCGGAAACGGGTGTCCAAGAAAGACACCTTTGTAATTTTGAAATCATTTTTTGTCAGGAAATTGGCCATGAACCCCGCCTTTAATTCAAAGCGCAGGCGGCCATGCCCAAACCGGTGCCCGACGAGGAAGGGCAGGCTCACGTATTCGACCGTCTGCTTTGTACTGATTTCCATTCTGATATCATCGTCCTCACTGATTACTACTCCAGCGTCGGTCTGTTCGGCCCGTACTTCGATGTCCACAAGGCCAGCAGTGGTATTCAGGGAATAATCAAACTCATGTTGGCTGCCAGGAGGGGTTCCATTTGGTATGACCCTGTCCTTGAATTTTAGTGCTGGCCGATGCAAATTCGTAAATTCAGCAGCGCGCAGATTGATACCTGATTCGACAAACCAATTTCCACCAGTATCATAGTTAGCCACAAGGCCAGTGATTCGGGTATGCCCTTGATTGGTCTTGCGGCCATCAAAAATCCGACGACCGTTCATTGGCATCGGCCTCTGAATAAGGGTGGATATCCGTTCCCGGGTGTTCATTTCAATATGGTGGACACCGATCGAAAATTTACCTTTCGGCTTCGCCGGAATGATTTGCTCAAATGCTGGTGGCATTGTCGGCAACTGCTGGCCAGCAGCCATCGAATTGAGTTCTTTCAGATCTAAAACATCAATAAAATCAGGAGTGCTGGGCAATTGGCTGTTTTGTATAATCTCTGAATTTCCATTTACACCAACCAGTCCACCACGTTGAGTTTCTATAAAAAAGGGCGTGTTTTCCAATTTATCTATTGGTGGTATTTCTGTGTCAAAGCCAACCTTAGCTTCATCGTTTTGGTTGTTTTCAAAAACCTTTTCCCCAGCCATCCGTTGCGGCCCTTGCGGTTGGGTACGTCCAGCGAAATTGGGAGGATTTGTCGCCGTTGGGTTCAAATCTGTGTTTATTTCGCCAGGTGGCTGCACTTCTTCCACAGGAATTTGAGGTGCTGCTTTTTGCTGTTCCAACCTCCTAAGCTCTGCCTCGTTCTGCTCCACCTTTTTTGACAATTGGGCCATTTCATTATTATAATAAAAATGCTGACAGACCACCAGCGCCAACAAAACCGCCGCCGCAACAATCCACCAACGCCGCACCGTGGCCAGCGGCCGCACAGGCTGCCCAGCCAGATCGGACTCGATCTTGTCCCACAGCCCGTCCGAAGGACTGTCGTCGTATTGCTCAAAAGACTTCCTCAGGAAATCCTCCAAGCCATCGTTATGTAATTTATCTTCCATCTGGATTAGTTTTTGAGTTTGTGGAGGTTTGAGTTTTTGAGGGTGTCCTGACTCAGAAACTCAAACTCTCAGAAATTCACGAACTCATTTTCCGATCGTTTCTTCCACCAGTTCCCTCAAACATTTTTTTGCACGGTTCAATTGGGATTTTGAAGTACCAACCGAGATGCCCAATTCATTGGCAATTTGTTGATGGGCATACCCTTCCATAATATAAAGGTTGAGCACGGTTCGGAAACCAACTGGCATTCGCTGCATGACATGGAGCACTTTCCTGACCAATTCCCGGTCGAAAGGTTCTTCTTCCGCGTCCACCCTCAAAATATTTTCCAAAGGCTCGAAGTCTGAAGTTGTGTACAACTGTTTTTGCCTCCGAATGTATTGTAAGGCAACGCGCAATATGACTTTGCGAACCCAGCCTTCCAAGCTGCCAGCCCCTTTGTACTGGTGCAGGTCTCGGAACACTTTTACAAAACCCTCCTGTAAAATATCTTCAGCATCCTCCCTGCAATTGGCATAACGCAAGCAGAGTACGAACATCTTGTTCTTGTACCGCTGGTAAAACGCCTTTTGCGCCAACCGCTCGCCACGTATGCATGATTTAAGGATGTCGTTATTTTCAGGCAAAGGATCGGTAGTTTTGTTTAATTGCTCATTCGACTGTAAAGGTAGGTGGAGGTTTAGTCGAAATGGTTGCATGGGAAGATGCAGAAATTGAAAAACTCAAGGTACTTTTTGAAAAAACAACCTTTGGGTAGCTAGTCACAAAATGGTTTTTGTACTGTATGTATAAATTGCCTGACCAAAAGTTGTTTTCAAAATAAATTAAGGTCCAATTATATTCAATTTAAGGGAAGTCTAATATCCAACTAAATCTTGTTCAATTTCTTTTAGTTTTTTCCATGCTTCCTTCCTAGTTTTTTTATTTAGATATGGAGCAACTTTTTTCTTTATTTCCACTTCAGATTTATAAAATAAAATTCTTGATATCTGATTAATAAGGGCAATTTTCCAATCATTATTTCCGCAGCCTAGTTTTTTTCCCCATTCTTGTATAGTTTGAAATGCAATTTCCTCTAATTCAACATTTGGATTTACTCGGTAAACAATATCAACCATCAGTTTAGATATATCACTTAATTTATGTCGTCCTGATCTAACATTACCCCAATCAATAATAGCAACCCCTTTTATCTTATAATTAGGCCATAATATAGCAAAAACATTGTCTGCATGAAGGTCACCATGTACAACAGATGTTGATGAAGTGCTACCCAATGTCATTTTAATTTTTAGAATATTTTGTAGAATTTGTTTAACCTCATCGAAAGAAGGGTTAGATATTTTATTATTAATATAATTTATCAATCTGCCCTCTGCCAAAGATTTTATCATTAGGTCAACAGTTGATGTTGATTGCACAGGTTTTGTTCTTTGATGCCAGCCATATAATTGATCAAACAAAAGTTCCAACCCTGTTTTAAACTGTTTCTCGTCAACATTTTTACACCATTGAGACCAAGGCGCTGCTACGTCGCCAGAGCCGACAAGTGTATAAACAATAGCGCCATACATTTTTCCAAGCGGAGCCCTAAAAGTACCTGGTTGGTGAGGATGCCAAAAACCCCTGGCAATATCCACCCTAGAGGCTCCACCTACTTTCTTATTATGAACATATCTATAATATCGCCTTAATTCATTTGCAATACCGGAAGGTGGTCCTATCTTAAGTACTCTTGGGACTTCTGGTATTCCTCTCTCATCTTCAATTTTCAGTTGAAATACATCTGCCCCACTATGCCCTGAACGAAGAATCGACAAAGTAACTGTTGACTTCGTTGGCATTAAATCCTTTGCTGCTGCTTCAACAACCTCAATAGGTACATTTAAATTAGAATCCGGGTTGGTTTTACTTTGCCATAATATTTTGGCTCCTCCCCTTCTTAATTTCGCATCTGGCCACCATGGGTATCCAGCAATAGGTAATAGAGGGTGCAAGTACCCTGAAACACCAACAGAAAGGCGACTTAGTAAATATAGGTGTGATGGAAATAGATTGGCTTTCCTTACTGTTAACAGAATAATGCCCATGCATTTCCATTGTTGATGTGAATGTAAGATAGGTACAATGCACATTCCAGAAAATGTTCTATCATGAAGTACTTGGCTGAAGTCCGTTCCACATGCTTTCAACCTTATTTCCCAATTATTATTTATTGGAGCCCTTAGCAATAGTGGACGTGTAGAATATCCAACCCAATCAAAGGCATTTAATGGGGTTAGATTACCCTTTGATATTACATTTTTCTTTACAATGTCTGGTAACCAAGGCCTTAATTGATTAGCACTTACTAATCTCCAATCATTGCCTGTATCTAAATAAATTCCTATATTTAGAGATGAATTTGGCATCCATTGTAAAAATTTTTCCTCCAATGCCTTCGTCAAATGTAATGCTTCTTCTTCTAAAGAACTTCCAGGAGGCAAAGCGGCAATACCTTGACGCATATTATCTCTAGCTAACCTTTCTTCGAACCAAAGTTCGGAATATAAAGGATTTTTTAAATTGAACGGTTGGTCTAACAATTTATGAATTCTATCAATTAATTTCTGAATTTCTTTTTTATAATTCTTCCTTAATTTTTTATTTCTTCCATTTATGTGGAGTTGCCAATGTGGCTCATCTATAGATTCAACCCATTTGTTTTTTTCTCTTAAAGCAAATCCAAAAGGATTCTGATTAATTGCTTTGCGACCCAAACTCCATCGGAAGTCGTTAAAATTTAATGGGCCATACATTGGCTCAGGTTCATTAATTCCTGCAAAAGCAATCAGATAAAAATAGTCATCAATTGGATCTTTCCTATACAAAATGAGTGCAAACGAATTATCATGATGGGGTTCTGAAACAGGCAAGCCAGAATTCTCTAAAATTGCTTGAGCAGCAAGGCTTATTACAGTGCGCTTACCATCTAAATTGAACATAATAAATGATTTTAATTTAACCAAACAGGCAAACAAAGCTTTAATGGGTTTTCTTATAAAAAATTGAAGGACCAAATTCTTTCAGTAATTCAGCACATTACGCATTGTTTTATTCATAAATTATTGTCGGGATGAAATTCACTTTCCTTGATAATCAAGGGATTAATTTTTTTATAAGAAAACCCTTCAAAGCTTTGTTTGTAATATGAAATGGTCAAGACAACTAAAATTGACTCTAAACTAACAATTATCTCGGAATTTAATCCGAATCATTTTTAATGTTCTTTTTTAAATATGGTGGTAAGCCATCAAAACGACTGAAGAAACCATTGTTTCTCAACCCAAAACTTAATACTACTTTGCCTAAGAATTATTTTTTAAACTAAAATATTCAATTTTCATATTACCCTGCATCAAATTAGTGTTTTAATAATATTTAACTCAAGGTACTGTTTTTCAAACATTACCTTGAGTTATTTAATACCAATGACAAATCCTTGTCAACCATCATTTTCATAATCCAAAATATCCCCGGGCTTGCAATCCAGTTCTCGGCAAATAGCCTCTAGAGTAGAAAAACGGATAGCCCGAACTTTCCCTTTTTTCAATAATGAAAGGTTTTTGATATTGACCCCTACCCTGTCCGACAATTCTGTCAGCGACATTTTATTTTGTGCAAGCACCACATCCAACCTTACTATGATGGCCATGTTTTTTTGATTGTTGAGTGATCAATACTTCGGTAACTTTTTGAGAATTCAAAATTTTTAAATCATAATCGACTGATATCCAAGCATTTGTGTTTTTAAATATAAATTCTTAAAAGTTTGACAATCAATGACTTATGAAAAGTTACCGAAGTGTTGGTGATGAGTGATGAATTATAACTACAAACATCAGCCTTTCACACCGTTTGGCTTTCCAGTTCCTGAAAACCTGCCCCCACCTTGAACACCTCCGACAAAGCAAGCAGAACCAATCCTGCGAACAATGCAACGAAATTGAGGTCCCAGAACGAGGGCATTTCCAGCATCAGCGCATTGCTTACCCGGAACTTGTCGTGGAATATCCGTGCGACTACAGTACTGACCAAGAACTCATACAGCCCAAGGCCGACCAATAACGCACCGATCCAGCGGATGTGCCCAACGTTTTCCCAAGAAAATGGATGGCTCGTTTTAAAGGTTTTCAGAACTCTTGAAAGTTTGACCAAGATCAGAAAGAATAGCGACACATAAATTCCCGCAAGCAAATAAACCAATGCTTGTGGCCATCTTTTTTTGCTGGAGAGCACTTCCAGTTTTGCATCTTTCACCTCAATATGGGCACTGTAATAGTCTTCGTGCAAATTTTTAACAGGATAAAGTTCGTTCATTTTTTGCAGGTGAACAGGGACTTCAAAAGAGGCCGCAAGTTTATCAGGTAGTTGGCCAAAAAGAGCCAAAAGAGCCATGATGGCTAAATATCCTGAGACCAGCCCGCAAATCCCGATACCTATATTGGTGAGGGAACCAAGCACCCAAATAAGTGATTTTTTATGATCCATAACGAATTAAAATTAGGGTGAAAATTAATAATATTTTACGACTATCGTTAAGTATTTAACTTAAAAGGTTCAATTAATAAATTCTGGCGGGCGTTTTGAGTGTTAGATTTATTTACTCCCTCCCATTCTTGGACATGAGAGTATGGAATCATATCGTTATTTATTTCTATAAATTTGAATTCGGATTGCCCCTCTACATGTGAATAATTTTTACAGACATTTATATTATTGATACCTTTCGCAGATGAAGAACCTTACTCTCACAATTTTGGTACTCCTTCCCCTCAGTCTAATTGGCCAAACTGACGAAGCCAACCTTCTCAGCAACATTTGGCTAAATGAAAAAAAAGAGGCCAAAGTCCAGTTTTACAAAAAAGATGGAAAATATTACGGCGACGTAATATGGCTGGCAGAGAAGCTCAATGACCACATCCAACCCTTAAGAGATTTGAAAAACCCAAACACGGAATTGCGCTCCAGGCCCATTATGAATATGCCGCTCATCGAGGATATGTGTTATAAAGGGGATGAATGGTGTGACGGTACTGCCTACAACCCCCGGTCGGGCCGGTACTTTAAATGCAGGATGTGGTTTGACGATACAGATATTTTGAAAATTCGAGGGTATTGGGGCTTTCTTTTCGGTACGGAGACGTGGACGAAGACTACCGATCAAGTAACGAGTGAATAAGGGTTTGTTTTTCTACTTTTGCGCCCATTTTCATAAAAACACAATAATTATGACTGCTGAAATACACACCGCAAAGGGCCTCATGAAAGTAGAGCTTTACGACAATGATGCGCCAAACACCGTTAAAAATTTTACCGACCTATCCAAAAAAGGATTTTACGATGGGCTTACCTTCCACCGGGTCATCCCCAATTTCGTGATCCAGGGCGGCTGCCCCGATGGCACCGGCGCTGGTGGCACCGGCTACCAAATTGATTGCGAACTCGACGGCGGCAACCAGTACCACGACCGCGGCGTGCTGTCCATGGCACACGCTGGCAGGAATACCGGCGGCTCCCAGTTCTTTGTCTGCCACAGCCGCGACAACACGGCACATCTTGACGGAAACCACACTTGTTTCGGAAAGGTGACGGAAGGATTGGAGGTCATTGACGCCATCCAGCAAGGGGACAATATCGAGAAGATTGTGATCGTGGAGTGAGGAAGTTGACAGTGTTATTTTATAATTGAACAACGATTTTGGACTATTACAAAGGGTCAGTTGCCGCTGTCGGCAACTGACCCTTCGTTTTTTCTGTGTTGGTAATTTTGTTGGGAAACCAGCTCATTTTTGCCAGAAAATAACGAACTTCGGCGGATATACGCTGTTCCGCTTTTTTGCGGAATTGGCGTATATCCGGGAAATGGGTATGGGTAATGTTGCGTGTATATACTAGTTGTCATCAATTGAAAAAATCGCTAAAAGTGAAAAGAATATTTCTTACAATTGTCTTGGTAACTTTTGCAATCAACGTTTCAATCTGCTGCGATTGTATAATGACAACTCTCGACAATCACCTTGAAAAAGTAAACTTGATTTTACGAGTAAAAGTTGTTCAAATTCTTGATACCAAAAAAGAAAGAGAAAATCATCTGATACCTGACCTCCTAAATGCAAGTAGTATTGGATATCGAGCAAAATTGGAAGTTGTCAGAAATCTTAAAGGAAACATCCAAAAAGGAGATTTAATAAATATAAATTCAACTTTTTCGAATTGTGAATTCAAATATAAAATAGGACAGGAATATATTTTGTTTCTCAGACAAGACAACGATGAAATATTTATTGAACCGTGTTCTTATAGCGAAGAAATAACAGATACAAGAAAGTGTAAAAGATACCTCAAGAAAATATTGAAGAAATTGAAAAATAAAAACTGATGACAACAAAGCATATAACGGTCATGTCCAGCAAAAGCTGGTCACGCCGTATATGCACACGTTCCCATCAATTAGAAAGAAAAACCAAAACCAATTGCGTTTGTTTTGATTATTTCGTTTGTTTTGATTAATATTGTATTTGAATTCAACCTTTAAATACTTAAAAACATGGTACATTTAGAGAATATGACTAAGCCTTCCAAAGAAGAACAGAAGGTGGCGATGGAGTCTTACAACGCTCTTGCAGAAGTTCTTGAAAGGCTTCATAAGGATAATCCTGAAATAGAAATCGAGGAAACGAGCGATAAAATCAAAATACCCCTACGAGTTTTAAAGCTACTTGCCAAAATCTTAAAAGTCACCAGCCAGGGAAAGCCAATATCAATAATTCCGATAGCAACAGAAATGACCACTCAAGCTGCTGCTGATTTACTTGGCTGCTCCCGCCCCCACTTAGTGAAGTTACTTGAGGAGGGGGAAATTGAATACACTAAAATAGGCAAACACAGAAGAGTGAAATTTGAAGATGTAATGGCTTACAAAAAAAGGATGAAAGCAAAGCAGCAGGATTTGCTAATCAAAATAATGAACGCAGACGAAGAATCAGGGCTATATGATACATAGTATTCGATTTACATGTGTCCTCGACACGAATGTAATTATACCAATTGAAATCCGTGATTTACTTTTTTGGTTTGCTCACGATGATCTATACACTCCAAAGTGGAGTAAGCACATCTTTGATGAATGGGAAGATGTAATGAAAAGAAAGAATGTCAGCAAAGGTGAAATAAGGAAACGGATTGGTTGGGCAAATCAAGCTTTTCCAGACGCAATGGTTGAAAACTACGAAGTCTTGATTGATAGATTAACTCTTCCTGATGAAAAAGACCGTCATGTTCTAGCCGCTGCGATTAAAACCAATGCAAATATTACTGTCACCAACAATTTAAAAGATTTTCCAGATGAATATCTCAACACTTTTGGATTATCGGCGAAAAGTGCTGATGACTTTTCAACGGAGACGATAGATTTGAATCCGAATGTGGCAGTTAATTCTTTTCGAAAATTGGTAATGAACAGAAGAAGCCCAGATTTAGATGAATATGAAGTTTTAGATTGCCTGAGAAGAAATGGATTGAATGAAACCGCAAATTACCTGCATGCACTAATTTAGAAAAAGAAAAACCGATGAGAACATTGTGTATTCCGTAATGAGATACACGGTTCTCACCACCCCCTACCTCACCAACGAAACATCCCCCTCAAACAGCACTTCCTCCCCATCCACAAATTCGACCACGGCAAACCAGGCGAATACCGCCGGGTTGAGCGGCTCGCCACGGTGCTTGCCATCCCATCCAAAGGCAGGGTTGTTGGGCACAAAATCATAATATTCAAAAACTGTTTCGCCCCAGCGGGAGAAAACGAGGAAACTCTTGACCCGTAATACATCATCGCCAGAGAAGATCATAAACTGGTCGTTGGTGCCATCGCCGTTCGGTGAAAAGACATTGGGAATGAATATGTTCCGATCTTTCCTGACAAACAAGGCCAGGATGTCGCTGCCCTCGCAGCCATTGGTATCGATGACCGTGACTTCCACACTTGTTTGCTGAAGCGGGGTAATTTCCATCACGTCACATGGCATTATTTCGCAGGGGAACAGTTCCGAAGGTGTCCATAAAATTGTGTCCAACTGGCTACTCGGCACCGTGTATTGCACCTGCAATGTTACCGATTCGCCAAGTTCCACCACAAGGTCAGCACCCATTTCCACAACAACGGGTTGGGGTTCTGGCAAAAAGACCTGGGTGCTCCAGGTACAACCTTGCCCATCGGTTATTTCGAGAACATAAAGCCCTGCTTCCAAAGGCGTAAAGAAGTTAGTACTGCCATTTGAAATGCCGTTCAAGCTAAAATCATAAGGCCCGTTCGCTGGGTCAACTTCCACATAAATACTTCCGTTTTCATCGCCAAAACAGGTTGGCGGGGAAATGTCCAATTCCCCCTGTGGCACATTCTGGAAAAGGTCAACAACCACTTGGTCAATGGCCTGGCAGGAGTTGTCCAACTGCGTGACCGTCAAGGTGTAAACGCCTGGTTGATCCACCGTTATGCCCGGTGCGTTCGGGTTGCTGATGACCACATTTGGATCGTCCACCGTCCAAACAAAATCCACGTTCGTGGAGGTGCTGCTTCCGAGCAGTTCTATTAGCGTTTGCAGGCAATCCAGCGTTTGGTCGTTTCCAGCATTTGCCGTAGGCGGATTTACATCGCCGCCCACTTCTACTGAAATTGCATTGACACAATCATTTGCGGCGACACCGATCAGGTAATAAGTTCCCGGCGCATTGACCACTGTATTCTCGCCGTTGCCGATGATCGTCGTGTCTGTGCCGTTGATGGTCGCCCAGAAAAATTGAACCCCGTTTATCGCTGATCCGCCCGACAAGATACCCACCGTATCCACGCAATTGAGCACGGGCGGCGCATCTATGAACAGCGGCGGAAAGTCCGTGTTGTCGTCAATCACAATATCGGCAGTAGCGGTACAGCCGGAGGCTGGATCGGTGACGGTGAGCTGATAGCTGCCGGCCTCGTTCACCGTGATGGTTTGGTTATTTGAAATGACCGTATTGTTGAAAACCCAACTAAAATTTGCCGTTGGAGCGCCGACTGCTTCCCCCTCTAGGTTGATCGCATCAATCGTGCAATCCAAAACCTCCGTTGGCGTGGCAGTGATGTTGACGGTCAGGTCTACCGTTATGTCCACCACATTTACAAAAGCCGTATCAAAGCAACCGTTGGCTTCCACAATGAGCGCATAGTTGCCCTCGCTGCCAGCCTGCACATTTGCAACGTTGCTATTGCCAATGATCTGCCCAGTGGTTGTGCTCCACTCGAAAACAGATCCCGGCAGGGAAGAAGAACCGCTTAACTGCGCTTCTGCATTGATACAAGAAATTGGGTCGGGGTTCGCGATGGCAGCTACAGGCGCTTCCTGAAAAACGATTGGCGCACCAAACGAAACCACCGTGCATTCATCTCCCAAATCCACATGCCCCGTACCATCATCATTTCCGGCTACCGCCGAAATGTAGTAGGTGGTACCAAAAATCATGGTCGCCAAATCAAAGCAGAAAGTGGGTGAATCACTGCGGGCAATTTCACCAATGATAACATCAGCTGTACCATTGTGGAGCACAAATTCCAAAACATCATCGGCATCGAGGAATTGGCCAAGTAGGCTGTAATCGCCTGTAAGGCAGGCATCCCCACAGATGCTTTGCGGACTGGTTGACATCGTGCCAATAGCTGTCACGCAGGTATTAGTGCTAATGGTGAACTCGCAAACCGTCTCGCACCCATTTGCATCTACCACCATTACATTATAAGATCCCTCACCCAAATTATTAATGACAAAATCGCCGAGCGGCACATTGGATTGACTGCCTCCGGGCGTCCAAGTGATCGAGTATGGCGCAGCTCCACCGGAAATACTGACCGTTCCTTCGCCGTCGGTTTCACCGGGCAGGCTCACGCTTCCCGTTTGGGTGCAAGCCAATTGCACAGCATCGGCAGGTTGGCTGATGGTAAATTCAGCCGTTCCCGTACAGCCGGATGCGTCTGTTACCACCACGGAATAATCGCCCGCAAATAAGTCAGTTGGGTTCTGCGGATTTCCCGCGATGGCAGGCGACCAATCAAAGGTGTATGGCGCAACGCCGCCGCCTGGGCTTACGGAGATCGAGCCTGTGTTTGCCCCAAAGCAGAGAATGTCGGTCTGCCCTCCAGCGACATTTACCGAAGGTGCATTATTTGGCACCATAAAAGTAGCAGTAGCAGAGCAGGAACCGCCATCGGTCACGGTGACCGTGTACATGCCACCTGGCACGTTGAACAAATCTTGATCTATTTCACCGCTCGACCAGACGGTCCCATAAATGCCAACGGGGGTCAGTTCAAGTACGATGGAGCCGTTTTCCCCGACACAAAGCGTATTAGAAGAAATGGTGGCGTCAATGCTGAATGTATTGCTGTTGTTCGCCACACTAAAACTGCCCGTGGCGGTGCAGCCGAGCGCATCAGTTACCACCACATCATAGTCGCCCGAATTGATGGCGGACAGGTCTTGCGTTAATTCGCCGTTTGACCATAAATAAGTGAGGGGCAAAACACCTCCCGACACGGTGATGTCGATGGCCCCATCAGGCTGGCCACAAATGGAAGGCGTCACAATCTCGGCAATGGTCGGCAGGTCAGGATTGTTTCCTACTGTGAAATTGGCGGTCGCTTCGCAGGTCGAGCCCTCGAAAACGGTGACGGAATAATTGCCCGGCGGCAAGCCGTTGAGGTCTTCGGTCGTTTCACCGTTCGACCACAAATAAGTATAGGTTGTGCTGGCGGGGCTGGCCGTTATGTCAATGCTGCCATTTGCCGTGGCGCAAGAAGTATTGGCCAGCGGGTTGCCAGAAATGTTTATCACAATCGGATTGTTGGGCACGGTAAAATTGGCCGTGGCGACACATCCATTTGCGCCTGTCACCTCCACACTATAGTCGTCCGCAAGGATGTTGGTAAGGTCTTCCGTCGTTTCGCCATTTGACCAAAGGAAAATGTATGGTGCGACGCCGCCCGAGATGGTCAGGTCAATGCCACCATTGCTCCCGCCGCAGATGGAAGCAATAATGGATTGTGAAATGCCAGGGTCTTCGGTGGTGCTGGGTACGGTGAAATTTACGGAAACGGTGCAGTCCCCGCCAGCCGATACCACCACGGTGAAACTACCTCCGGCCAGGCCGGAAATGTCTTCGGTGGTTTCGCCATTCGACCAATCAAAAGTATAGCTGCCTACTGGTGTCACGTCCAAGTCAATTGCACCGTCGGTCATGGCGCAGGAAGTATTGGCAGCAGGTGTGCCCTGCACGCTGAAATTGATGCTGTTGGCGGGTATTTCAGCAGTCACCTCGGCGGAGCAATCATTTGTCCCGGTCACGGTCACGGTGTATGTCCCAGCGGCCTGGTTTGTTAAATCTTGCGTGGTATCGCCATTTGACCACAAGTAAGAATAGGGCATCGTACCTCCTGAAATGGTGATGTCAAAACTTCCATTCCCCTGCCCACAAAGTTCAGCGCTTATGTTCTGTGAAATGGAAGGCTCAGACGTTTCGTCTTCCACTGTAAACGAGGCAGAAGCAGAACAACTGCCCGATTCGGTAACGACAACCGTGTAAGTGCCGGCCGCCAAATCTGTCAGGTCCTCCGAGGTTGCGCTGTTCGACCATTCAATGGTATAAGTACCTGCTGGGGTGATCACCAGGTCTATTGCGCCATTATTGTTTGTACAATTGGTGAGCGGTGTCGCTGTGCCGTCCAGGGTAAACGAAAAACTGTTGTTGGAAACGTTGAAAGTCTCTTCCGCTGAACATCCGTCGGCATCGGTCACTGTCACGGTGTAGTCCCCTGCTAGCAAGTCTTGAACATCTTCGGTGCTTTCGCCATTTGACCATTCGATGGTAAAAGGAGACTCCCCACCCGTGACGGTCAGGTCAATTGCCCCATTGGCTTCACCACAGATTGCTGCGGTAATGGAAGTTGAAAGTGTTGGATCTTCCGTATCGTTTTCCACGGTATAAGAAGCGGTGGACGAGCATTCTGTACCGAGACTTACCGTCACAGTGTATTCACCAGGGGTAAGCCCTGAAATGTCTTCTGTCGTTTCACCATTCGACCATTCAACATCATAAGTGCCTGCTGGTAAAATAGATAGGTCAATTTCGCCAGTACCTGAACCACTACATGAAGTATTGGGAGTTGTTGTACCAGATAGGTTTATCGCGATGTTGTTATTGGCGACCGTGACTTGAACGATCGTTTCACAGAGGTTGAAATCGGTTACCAAAACAGAATAGAGACCTGGCGTCAGGTCGGAAATGTCTTGCGTTGAAGCGCCATTTGACCAATCATAAAAATAGGGCGGATTCGTATTCACCACACTCAGGTCAACAGACCCATTGGACTGGCCGCAAGTAGCCGCCGTAGCGACAGCGGTGGCATTGGGCGGGATGGCCAATTCGGGCACATCATAAGTGAATACCTGTGTACAAGTGCCCCCTGCGGAAACTGTCACCATATAAATATCGCCAAACAACTCGATCAGGTTTTGGGTAGTGGCGCCTGTGTTCCACAAAAAAGTATAATTGCCTGAAGGTATCACATTGAGCAAAATACTGCCATCTGGGAAAATACATTTTTCGTTTTCCGTTACGGTTGCAACGACGTTAAATGCGAGCGTCTCATTGTTGATGTTGACGGAGGTTTCGGCAGTACAGCCAGCAGCCGTTGTCACCGTAACGGAATATGGCCCTGCTGGCAAACCGGTCAAATCTTCGGTCATTTCGCCATTTGACCATTGATAGGTAAATGGCTGTTCCCCACCATTGACCGTCAAATCAGCGTTGCCATTGGGCAGGCCACAATTGGCAGGAGTCTGGGTGATATTCAGGCTGGGGATTACCGATTCATCTGGAATGGTAAATGATTCAATTTCTTCACAATTGCCACCCACACTGACGGTTACGGTGTAAGTGCCTGGTTCCAGATCGGTCAGCGTTGTGCCAGTTGCTCCATTCGACCAAGTAATGACAGGTGTACCATCGGTGTTTATTGTCAAGTCTATTGAGCCGTTGCCCTGAACGGGCGGGCAGGAAGTATTTCCAGTAATAACTGCGCTCAGGTCAATGGGGATGTCATCGTCACCCACTGTGCCGCTGGCCACGGCGGTGCAGCCATTTGCGCCAGTCACCGTGACAGTATAGGTGCCGGCTGGCACATTGCTAAGGCTTGAGGTGGTCGCCCCTGTAGACCATAAGTAGGTGTATGGAAATACGCCGCTGCCCGTATTTTGGATGAACACCGTTCCATTGCTAAGTCCACAATCGGCGTTTTCTGTTAAAACATTAATTCCTGGCGCATTGGGCTGACTGGGCACATTGAAGGTCAGCACTTGTTCACAAGTGCCTCCTGCACTGACAGTTACGGAATAAGAACCGCTCTCAAGATTAGTAATACTCGACGTAGTTTCGCCTGTTGACCAGATGTAAGTATAATTTCCCGCAGGGGTGACAGTGAGTATGATGCTACCGTCACTTGACGCAAGGTCACAGGACGTATTAGGTTCAATATCAGCAGTTATCGTAAAAACGATAGGGTCGTCTGCAATGACAACGGGCACCTCCGAGGAGCATCCATTTGCACCAGTCACGGTGACCGAATAGCTGCCAGCGGGCACATCGTTTATGGAGTTGGTGGTATTGCCATTTGACCATAGAATGCCGTAAGGGGAAACACCACCTGAGACGCTGATTGTCGCGCTACCGTTGCTCAAGCCACACTCTGCATTGTCAATGACCACATTTATTTCTGGTTCGTTCGGCAGATCATCCACCGTAAATGTTTCGATGGTTTGGCAATTACCTCCAGCGTCTACAGTCACAGTATAACTGCCCGGATCCAAGTTTGAAATGGTAGTGGTCGTTTCACCAGTACTCCAAGTAATAACATAAGGAATGCCCGTAGGGGAAGTCCCAGGCAGAATGGTGATGGTAATGGTGCCATCCCAATTGCCAGGTCCACAGCCTTCATTGGGGTCAATATTTGCTGTGACAACAATCGTTGGATCATCGTTAGTCACGGCAATGGCTTCCTCGTTGGTACATCCATTAGCACCCGTTACGGTTACGCTGTATGTCCCTTCCGGAATATCGTCGATGTCTTCGGTCGTTTCGCCATTGTCCCACAAAAAAGTATAAGGTGGTTCGCCGCCAGAAACACTTACATCAATACTGCCATTGCTAATCCCGCAAATGGATTCAGTAGGCGTGAAAGAAATTTCAGGTTCGTTAGGTTCATCTTCTATAGTAAAAGTGGCTGTCCCCGAACAGCTTGTCCCCGTTGAAACAGTCACCGTGTAAGTGCCCGGTACAAGATTTTGGAGGTCAGGGGTGGTTTCACCATTATCCCAGTTATAAGTATATGTTCCCCCTCCAGGTGGAGGGTCGGGCATGACCGTAGTCGTAATGCTGCCATTCCCACCAATGCAAGTGGTATTTGAGATTATATTTGCAGTTATTATAATTGGCGGATCATCATTGTTAAGTGTTACAGAAAGTTCTGTCGTACATCCATCCGCCCCGGTAACGGTAATGATATAAGTACCAGCTGGTATATCATCCAAGTCTTCAGTGGTTTCGCCATTGTCCCAGTCATAGGTATAGGGTGAATCGCCGCCAGAAACGCTCACATCAATACTGCCATTATCCGAACCGCAAATGGATTCTGTGGTTGTGGCAGTCACGTTTGGTTCGTTAGGTGTGTCGTCAACAGTAAAAGTCTGTTCCCCTTCGCAGCCATTCACATCGGTTGCGGTAACGGTGTAGCTCCCTGGGGCCACATCTGTCAGGTCTTCCGTTGTTTCCCCACTGCTCCACAAAAAAGTATACGGAGCATCACCCCCAGTTACACCTGTAACATCTATAGAACCATTAGCAAGTGTACATGTGGCAGTTTCAGTTGTCCCTTGTATCTGTATTTGAACCAAAGTTATATCAACCGATCCTGAGACAGTACCCTCACATTCTCCATCGGAGGATTCCACACTTACCAGTCCATAATTACCAGCCTCCATGACCGTAAAAATGTATGGATTATCAGAGGTAGTGATTGGCGGTTGGGAGACGCCATTGGCATCGGTATAAACAAAAGTCCAAGGGGCGTCTCCTGTAAAATCGATTGTTATGTCGATTGGATCCATTGTTCCTTCTTCACATATTTCACCTCCTCCCGACATGGTAGCTGTCGGTTCTGGGTGGACTTCAATAGTAATGCAAGAAAGATTTGGGTTAATTTCACATCCATTGGCCACCTGAACACATAATTGTGTTGTGCCAGCCGCACTACCCCAGTTTATAGTTATGTCTTCGTCATCACCACCACTTATGGTACCGAGAGAAGGGTCAAGTGTCCAAGTGTATTCTGTTGCACCGTTGGGTGGCAGGATGGAATAATCGTCTGATTCATCAACACAAGCCTCTACTGGACCAGTAATTGGGCCTGGGTCGTCTGGAGGGAATGGAACAGTAGAGCCTTGGAGCACTGCCACCGTGTAATCGCAGACATTTCCAGCGCAGCCATCAATGACGAGCCAATATATTTCACCTATTACAAAATTGCTGGAAAAAAGGCTGAATGGGTCTTCCTCGCAAGGACATTGCACATCCATGATGTTGTTGATACATCCACCATAAATACCTCCTTGTAAGCCCATATTACCACCGTTCTGGCAATTTGATGGGGTGATTTCGATTTCAATAGTTGTGGTACCTGCAAAAAAGGCAAACCATTCATCATTGTTCAACACATTACTTGGGCAACCGGGAAAATTCTGAACATTATTATTGTTGTTGACGGTCGCACAATAGCCATCTATGTTTTCACAAAGCACAGGTGCATCGGGACAAGAATCGCCAGGATTAGGAAAGCCCGGTGGCGGGCATTGTCCTGATACAAGGTTCATCAAAATGAACAAGAAAAAGACAGTCAAAAGGTAGAAATTGCGCATAGCGACATTGGGTTTTATGTATGTTAAATGAACAACCATGGGCTTGGTTATTTGCAGGGAAAAATCACTTGAAAGGTTCAGTAGGAAAGATTAGGTCGCAACTTATTTGTTTTGAGGGGATAGACCTAAATATTCATAATGCTTGACAACTGCAAAAGAAACGAAAGATAATTTGGTTTCCTGCCTTTTTTCACCTTCTCGCAAACTACCCTACAATTTCGCCAATGCGTCCCTGGCAGGAGTTTTCCCTTTGCAGTAAACGATTGCTAGTTATATGACAAAATCCGTTCTACTGACAAATCCGTTTAAGCTACCCCGTTACCATTTTGTGGTTTTAGGTTATGACTGAAACATTTCAACCAACTAACTTGAACGAAACCAACTTCTGGCATCATGGACTATTTGAAGTGCTGACGCAGCCTCAGTTGCAATGGCTGGCAGAACGCATTGAAATCAAGTCAGTACCTGTCAGGGCTTCCATCTTTGAACCTGGGGATCAAGCCACTGAACTATATTTTGTTTTGCAGGGCAAAGTGAAAATAGAAGTGCTTACCGGTAAAAAAAACTGGCTCATCAGGGATGTTTTAAATCAATATGATTTTTTTGGATTGAATGGAATATTGGGCCAAGAGGCACGCCGGGAATACGCCCGCACCCTGCGTACAGCTTCCAAGGTCATGGTTATAGAAAACAGTGATCTTCAAATTTTAATGGAAGTGAATTTCGGTTTTTCTAAAAAAATCATGGAACTGGCTGCCAACAAAACAAAGCAGATGGAGCAGCGGATTTCTGCCGTATTTGAAAAGTCCGCACTGACACGTTTTACTGATTTTTTAGCAAATATGCTTGAAAAAGAAGGCCGGTTCGATGGTAAGGATTGGTTGCTCAACAGCCAGCTTACCCAAGAAGAAATCGGCGCTTACATCGGCACCGGCAGGCAAACTGTTACCGAAATACTCAACGATCTAAAATCCAAAAAAATACTCACTTATAATTGGGGGCGGTTCACTATTCACGAAATTGAGAAATTGAGAAATTGAGAAATTAGGTCATTTCATCATTTCTACATTCTCAATCAAAATTCCCCACCACCTCCGAAACCTCCACTACCATTTCGGCCACTTCCACCCCTCTTCTTTTTCTGATTTATGCGGTAATTAAATGTCAAAGTAGTCTGCCGGGCACGCCAGCGCCAATCGCCTTCCACAAAAAAATTTTCCCCTTCCGAAATGTAACGACGACGGCGAGTATTGAACAGATCGCGGACGCTCAAGGTCAGCGTGCCTTTGTTTTTTAGAATATCCATGCTGGCAGCAGGATCTACATTCCACATCGCCATGCGGCGGCCCTGGGTTGTATTCCTGGGTGCCCGATAGTTGAAGTTGACTTGGACATCGACTTTATCAAAAATAGTCACCCTAGAAGACAGCCGCCCAAACCAAGTGTATGTGTCCGCACTAAAATCCTGTCCTTCAAAATCGCCTTCAGTCTGCGACCGCAAGAAATTCGCATTACCGTTCAAACGCCATTTTTTGCTCGGATCGAAAGAGAAGGTCAGCTCCAACCCATAATCGTCGCGGGTAGAAAGGTTGCGGGGGCGGGTTGTTGAAGTCGTGTCGGATGTCACTTCACGGATGCGTTGGATGACATCATTTGTATGGCGGTAAAATAGAGAACTTGTGATTGTGCCTTTGTCAAAATATTTCAAATAACCCACCTCGTAAGAATTGGTGTACTCAGGGTTCAGGTCAGGATTTCCACCCCAAATGTGCCGGGCATCGCTAAAAGTCAGGAAAGGGTTCAGTTCCCAAAAACCTGGACGGCGAATGCGGCGGCTATAACTTACCTGAAAGGTGTTTTTCTCGTTGATTTCATAGCCAAGAAATACACTAGGAAAAAAATTAAAATAGTCCCTGGGATTGATTTCATTGGTTTGCACCAATTCCGTCCTAACTTCTGAATATTCTGCCCGCAAGCCCGTTTGCCAGGAAAATTGTTTCCAATTGTTACCAATTGTGGCATAGCCCGCATGGATGTTTTCGTCGTACAATAAGTTATTGGTAAAGTTGTCAATAGGCACCCACTCCGAATCCTCGACTTGTTCCACAATGAAATCGTTGGTAATGTCCCTGATCCCACTGCGCCAACCTGCTTCGAGTTTCCCATCTTTCCCAAATGGAAAAACATAGTCCATCTGGAGGATTATATTGCGGTTACCCTCCACATTGTGGGAACGCTGTTGCAGATCAGCTTTGCCAGAAGGAGTAATCTCGTCTGGGAGAAAATATTTTTCAAGAAACTCTGACCTTTCATCTTCCTCCTCATCCTGATAGCGCAGGTCAAAAGTCAATTCGTGGTCTTTGCCTTCAAACATTTTTTTATACGTCAGTGAATATTCTAGGTTAGGTTCTTTTTCAACCTCATCGTCCGTCCTTTCCGTGAAGCTGACTTGGTTGGAAAGGCTGTTCTCATAATCCCGGTAATGGATGCGGTTGAAATTGTCGTCGTTGCTGTACCGGTAATTTAAAGCCGTGGTCAAAATGTTGCTTTCATTGAAAAAATAATCTGCTCCAAATCGGATGCTGTTTGATAGCCCTCCACGGGTTCTTCTGGAGGTATTTTCCGTAATGAAAGTATCGTCACCCTGATAAAATTCCTGATAAGTATCGCCTGAACCAGGGCCATTGCGATAGCGGAGTGAATAATTTGAGAAGAAGTTGAATTTGTCCCGGCGGAAATTCATATTGAAGGCCACGCCATAGTTATCCGGTTGGCCAGCAGTTAGGTCAATTGAGCCGTTCAACCCTCCCTTCCTGTCTTTTTTCAAGACAATATTAATGATGCCCGACATGCCCTCAGCTTCGTATCTGGCAGATGGGTTGGTTACTACTTCGATCTTATCGATCATGCCAGCAGGTAAATTCCGAAGCCCATCTGAATTGCTGATCCCGATCAATCCAGAAGGTTTGCCGTCAATTAAAATACGCACACCACCTGCTCCTCGCAGCTCCACATTTCCCTCCACATCAACGGTGACTGACGGCACATTGTCGAGTACATCGGCTGCTGTGCCACCAGAGTTAGCGAGGTCTTTTCCCACATTGAATACTTTTTTGTCCAGCGAAAGCTGCATGGTGCTTTTTTCAGCACGCACTTCTATTTCATCTAAGACATTGGCTGCCGTAGAAAGGGTAATGCCGCCAAGGTCAACATGCCTGTCGCCCTTATTTACTTCTATTTCATTGACAATTTTCGTCTGAAATCCAATGAATTCGACTTGAAGATAAAATTTGCCAGGAGGTGCATCTAAGGCAAAATTGCCATCAACGCCAGTGATGCCACCCGTAACCATCGTGCTATCCATTTGGATGAACAAGGTAACTGTTGCAAATTCAAGGGGAGCTTGGGTATCGTTATCAACTACTTTACCTTGAATGGTAGGTAGTATTCCAACATCAGGCATACCCTGCGATGGCCCTCGTTGCTGTGCAGAAAGGAAGTTAGGTAAAAGGAAAAGGAAGGTCAACGGGAAAATTAAAAAATTTTTCATCGAATCGGGTGTGAAGTTTCTTTGGTTGAATAAGCAAGCTACAGCACCTGCCGAGCTGCCAAAGCGGATGCAAAGTTGATGCTACAATTGGAATTATTATAATGCTTTCAACGAAAGGAAGTGATTTATCAATGAAACAAGGAGTCAGGACTCAGGTGAGAGGAGTCAGGGGTCAGGGTCATCAATAATGTTTGATAACAAAAGAGCCACTTTCCCAAACCCAACCCCTGACCCCTATAAATAAAAAACCTGCGTCCGAAACCGAACACTCGTTGTACACCCAAGTACACGAATTCAACTAAAACATTTTTGTAAACCGCTAATAAATAATTATTTAACCTGCTGGCGTAAATGTTGTAGCGCTGCACCTATCGTATAAAGTCTATTATTTACAAATCGCTTAGAATGCTAAAAAATTACCTCACCATCGCTTGGCGGAACCTCACCCGAAACCGCAACTACGCCATTGTAAACATCCTCGGACTGGCTATTGGACTGGCCTGTTTCATGCTCATTATGTTGTATGTACAGGACGAGCTTAGCTACGATAATTTTCACCCCAACGGGGAAAATATATACAGAATGGCGCTCGAACGGAAATACCCTGGGCGCTCCCGCCATTACGCCATCATCCCCGCTGGCTATTCTGAAGTGGTGAACAAAGAATATGCTGAAGTTGAAGAGACTTGCCGTCTGTTTTTCTTTCAAGGCAACCAGTTTGTACTAAAGGTGGACAACCAACTTTATGAGGAGGACAATGTGATGTGGGCTGACACGACCTTTTTCGACCTATTCGGTATTCCTCTGCTGAAAGGCGACGCAAAAACAGCATTGGCAAAACCCAATTCGGTTATCTTGACCAAAACCACGGCTAATAAACTTTTTGGTGAAAACGATCCGATTGGGAAAGTGCTTGACATACCGCAAACTGACAATGATTTTGAAGTAACAGGCGTTTGCGAAGATGTGCCTGGGCACTCGCACCTTCAATTCAATATGCTGGTTTCTTCTTCTTCCCTGCAATTTATCCAACAACCCAATTACCTTAATTTTTCAGCCTACACTTATTTAAAATTAAACCCTAATACCGATCCTGCTGCACTTGAAAGAAAATTACCTGACTTAGTAATAAAATATGCATCCAGCCAAGTGCTTACGCAGTTTGGCGTCAACTATGAAGAGTATCAAAAACAGGGCAATGGCTACCGCTATTTCCTTCAACAGCTTCCCAGCATTTACCTCAATTCCAATTTGGAATCGGAAATAAAGCCACCTGGCTCGAAGCAACGGGTTTCTTTCTTTTTGGTCATCGCTTTCCTGATCCTTTTGATTGCCTGCATTAATTTCATGAACCTCGCCACGGCCCGTTCTGCCGGGCGGGCAAGAGAAGTCGGCATTCGCAAGACCTTGGGCAGCCAGCGTCGGCAGATTGCTGGCCAGTTCCTCATGGAGGCAGTCGTCATCAGCCTGGTTGCAGCCGTTTTGGCTTATGGTGTCGACCAGGTCACTCTTCCCTATTTCAATGGACTGACTGGCAAAGAATTTACGACTGGTGATTTGATAAGTCCTCAATTTATTTTGGTTTTGTTGGCAGCTACTGGATTGGCTGGATTTCTTTCGGGGGTCTATCCCGCCGTGTCATTGTCAGCTTTCAAACCCATAGATGTCCTGCGGGGCAAGTTCATGCAAGGGACAACAGGGGCAGGGCTACGCAATTCGCTCGTCGTGTTCCAGTTTGGTATTTCTGTCTTCTTGATTATCAGTACCATCTTGGTTTTCAAACAATTAGAATTCAGTCAAAATAAAAACCTTGGTTTTGACAAAGAAAGCCTCGTAACCCTGCAAGGTGCTGGTGGCCTGACACCACAACAGGGTGAAACTTTTAAAAACGAGGTCGCCAACCTGCCAGGGGTGGTGGCCGTGAGTGGCTGCAGCACACAGCCTGGCGATAGCTTTTTTGGAACGTCTTTCCAACCTCAAGGTGCTTTGGAAATGACTACAGGCAGTGGACTTATTGTGGACGAAGGATATGTCGAATGTATGAAAATGGAGATCGTGGATGGTCGGAGTTTTTCAAAAGAATTTGCCGATTCCAATTCGATTGTATTGAACGAGGCTGCCGTTCGGGAAATGGATTTGAACGATCCCATCGGGAAACCCCTAATCACCAACGACCAATTTATGAACCCTGTGGAAGGCGAGCAAACAGTTTATACAATTGTCGGAGTAGTAAAAGACTTTCATTTCCAATCGCTACACCATGTTATTTCTCCCTTGTTCCTCATCAACAACCAGCGGGGATTCAATCCCGGTGTCGATGGACTTATTACGGTACGTCTGGGAACTGGTGATGTATTACCTACTATGCAAAAAATGGAATCACTCTGGAAAGAGTTCCAGCCCGAACAGCCTTTCCACTATGCGTTTCTTGATCGTCAATGGTCCAATTTATACGAACAGGAAATGACCACTCGCAAAGTGTTTGGGCTGTTCAGTTTGTTGGCCATATTCATTGCCTGTTTGGGTTTACTCGCATTGGCGGCATTCACCGCTGAACGGCGCACCAAAGAAATTGGCATCAGGAAAGTACTGGGCGCTACTACAGGTGGCATTGTGGCCCTGCTCTCACAGGATTTTTTAAAACTGGTAGCCATTGCCCTCCTCATCGCCTCCCCGATTGCTTGGTATGCAATGAACGAATGGCTGCAGGATTTTCATTACCGCATCAAAATAGAATGGTGGGTATTTGTGGCAGCAGGATTGATCGCCATTTCCATCGCCTTTCTGACGGTAGGTTTCCAAAGTGTGAAAGCTGCGATGATGAACCCAGTGAACAGTATTAAGTCGGAGTGAGGGAACTGCAACACTACAAGAGGCTAAACAAGGATAAGAAAGACAAAATCGTGAAAATACAGCCTATTGTAAAATAAAAAGACTTAATATTTGCCATTATATGGAAATATTATTTATTTTGCGTGAAAATATCACGATAATAAAATCAGAATAAATAACATGCTAATACGGTTCACAATAGAGAATTTTTTTTCGTTTGGAGACAGGAAGGAATTCAATATGATTCCTTATACCCGATTAGGAACTTTGAAATCCCACCGTTATAATCTTCTTGATTTTGACATATTAAAGATGGCTTCGATTTATGGTGCAAACGGAGCGGGAAAATCCAACCTTGTGAAGGCATTGTATTATTTTCAAGAATTAGTGCTGCTGCAAAAGATGCCACCGAAACTTAAAGATAGCCAATTCAAGTTTCACCCTGAAGGTTCTACGTCAAGTCAACTTTTAGCTGTTGAATTTTTTCAAGACAATATCGCTTTTTATTATGCAATAGAGCTGTCGAATGGTTTTATCTCAACAGAAGAACTTTATAAATCAGGACTTGGGCGGAAAAAAGACGAACTGCTTTTTGAGAGGAAAACAAATAAGGACGGTGAAACAAAAATCAAATTTTTAGACGACTTTGAGAACGACGAAAAAAGCCAAGTGCTCAAAGCTGTCCTGATCGAGGAATTTGTCAAACCAGATGAATCCGTTTTAAAGGTTATTTCAAATAGGGAAAACAGTTTCTTAAAAGATGTGAAAATGGCTTTCAAATGGTTCGACAATACACTGCAAGTCATCATGCCCGGATCGAAACCTAGTGCCCTTGCTCACAAAATAGATATTGACCCTAAATTTAAAAAATATGCAGAGGATCTAATGTGCTCATTCAGCATTGGCATTTCTTCACTGACCTCTGAAAAAAAAGATGTCAGAGAGTTCTTTGGAGAGGACAATGAAAACGAACTGGACACTTTGATAAGGGAGTTAGAGGATTCGCCAAAACAAATGATAGGTTTGAGCACCCGCAAGGGTGACGAGATTGTAATAGTCAAAGAAGAAGGTAAAATATGGGTCAAAAGATTAAAAGTTGGACACATCGGAAAAAACAACCGTTCTGTCTTATTTGACCTTGAGGATGAATCAGACGGGACAATCCGGCTTCTTGATTTTATCCCTGCCTTTCAGAACCTCATTACAGCACCCAAAGTATTTGTCATTGACGAAATCGAAAGGAGCATCCATCCTCTTTTAATAAAAGAGCTAGTAAAAAAAATATCCTTGGATACCGAAACAAAGGGGCAACTGATTTTCACTACTCATGAATCCAATTTGTTAGACCAGAAAATATTCCGGCAAGATGAGGTTTGGTTTACTGAAAAAGATAAAAATGGCTCAACAGACTTATATTCGCTAAGTGAATTTAAAGAGCATAAGACAATTGACATCCGAAAAGGCTATTTAAATGGAAGATATGGTTCCATACCATTTTTGGCTAACTTGACAGACCTAAACTGGCGAGAATATGTTACTCACTAACAGGCTTTTCACAAGGCAGCCTCCAAGCAGGGAAGCTAAAAGCCTGTATATTTTCTGCGAAGGCGCCAAAAGGGAAGTCCAATATTTCAGGTATTTCAGAGAAATGGATTCCAGGATAAACATTGAGGTTTATCAATTGAAACCAGGTGAAAACAATTCCCCCATTGGACTTCTCAACATTGCAAAATCCTGCGTCATCCCTACCAAAGAAAACCCTGCCCCAAAGTACAGGTTTCAAGAAAATGATGAAGTGTGGATAATACTGGACATTGATCCTGACAAAGCCGGCTCTCGAAAGCCACAGATCAGAAAGGTAAAGGCTTTTTGCAAAGAGAACAAAGATTGGCAGGTTCTTCAAAGCAACCCATGCTTCGAGGTATGGCTATATTACCACCTATACAAAGACCGCCCAGAGTTTGAAGGAGATGACAAATGTGCAAATTGGAAGCAATTTGTTGGTACTGCAATCAAAGGTGGTTTTCATTCAAGCAGGCACCCTATTTTTATTCAAGACGCAATAAACAACGCAAAGGAAAATTTCGATTCAGAAAATAACGAACCGAAAAAAGGCTGTACTGAAATATTTATTCTCGGGAAAAGCATAATTACTATATTGAAAAACAAGATCGAGAAAGTGCTCAAAGAGATTGAAGAATAAGTACGGCCAAATGACCAATATGATGCACGATTGAAACACGACAACGCCATACCACTATTCACTCAAGCATAACAACTTCCGGTTACGTTAAGGAGCAGGTTTCAAAAACTGTGAATAGGCCAACAGCAGCACCCCGACTGGAATCAACACAGAAGCCCCGAATATCACTTCATAATAGGCAGGAATAAAACCCACCCCCACCCAGAGCATCGTGCCTTGCCCAAACAATAACAACTCTGTCAGGATGATCCCTGCCAACAATAATACAAGTCCTATTTTAGCAGACTTGGAGGCAAGGTTGACCAACTTGCTATCTGCTGCAAGGCCAAGGATAAAACAAGTCATCATGCCGAGCAGCAGCAGGTGGATAAAACCTAGCACAAAATTGCGGATGGTATAAGCAACCGTCGCCAACTGAGGTATGATAATAGCAGTCTGGATAATGATTTTTAGGACAAAACAAATAAGGCTCAAGAATAGAAGGTGTCGGATCCAGCCCGAAAATTTTTCTTCTAAGAATGCTCGCAAGTCCTTGTAAATCAATAAAAAATAAAACAACGCTGCAAATTGTATAGCCACCCCCGCACTGTTAATCCAGAAAAGAAAGGGCAAAGGTGTGCTCCAAGTCACAGCAAGAACATATGTCAATATGCAGGAGATCGTTAGCAGGTAGAAAAAGGTATTGACTTTTCCTTTTGGTAATTGCACGCCATTGTTTTCCAGAAGTTTGAAAAACAATCCCAGCACCACAAAAATGAACCAACCATTGAACTGGAAATGCAGGTAAAACTGCACCGTTGCATAAAACAATGCCGACCCCCTCATTTCCATGGCCATTATCACTGGCAGCGACCAAATGGCCAAAGTGGAAAGCACCATAAACCACAAAGATGCCTTTACAAAACGGAAGGGAATAAGTCCTTTTCCGGTAGGTACTCTGTCTTTCAGAAATCGCCACATGAAAGCATAGGAAAAGATAATATGCATGCTCGAAAAAAAGATGGACAAGCCTGTGTAACCCTTTATTGGAAAAGCGACGAACATGCCAACTACGGTTGCTTCAGTCAGCCAAAACAACCACTTGTAAAACTTAGACGCTTGCTTTTCCTTTGGCAAAAAATAATGAATCAGCAATGCATAAATGCCCAAATACAACCATCCAAGCATGGCCACATGGGAATGACCGTGCAATACATTGCGATAGTCCATCCAGGTTATTTCTTCCACAAAGGCAAAACGGAGGATTGCCCCTAGAACAGTAGCAGCAAAAAAATTGAGCAAAGCAATGCGAAGCCAACTTTGAGCAGGTGGTATAACAATATTCACTTTTGGGAAATTAGTTGTTTAGGAGTCAAGGGGCAGGGGTCAGGAGCGAAACGGGTTACTCCTGACCCCTGAAAAAATCTAATCACTCTCCCGCTTCATCATTGGAATACATAAATTCCAATACATTTCTTGCATCTTCAGTAGTGAGGTTTTGATTAGGCATCCGCACGAGGCATTCTTTCAGCAATTCACGTGCTGCAGGGTCTTTCTCCAGCATGACCTCCACGTTAAGTGTCATATTCATGATCCACTCAGGGGCACGCTTAGCGGTAAGGCCTGCCCAACCTGGACCAACCACCCGCTGGCCGGTAAGTTTGTGGCAAGCGGCGCATTTCATATCATAAATGGCTTTACCTGATTCTACCATCTCCTGATTGAGGGGACTGTTCAGTTCCACATTTTTAATTTCCCCAATACCTTTAGGATCAGCTACAGGTTCAGAATCCACCATACTTTTTGGAGGTGGCGCATCGGACGATTGATCGGAAGGACTATCAGAGCATGCAAAAACAAACAAAGCCAGTGTCAATAAAATTGCTACTTTTTTCATATCAAATAAATTTAAGAACATTGAATTATCTTGCCCGGAAACAGAAACCCCATTCTCCGAAGCAAGGGTGATAAAAGGTAATTGAACCTTTGTTTAAATTAATTTAGCGGCCAAAATAAAACAGCTTCTTAAAGTATTGTGAATCGAACTTGCTTTTTTTTATAAACTCTTCCACATTTAACATGACAATGTCATGTTAAAGTAGTCCGAATTGACTACATATCCTTGAGCAGCATTCATCGAAACTTGAATTAAATTCTTAACGATTTTTTTTCCACGGTAGCTGCAATCTCCTTTAGTGTTTGAAATTTCAACTGGTAGTGCATCCCTTGCCGGTATGCATTGGCTTGCACGTGAAGCGGACACGGTTTTTCGTCCGAACACTGTGGCAACCCCATCACGCATCCGTTAAAAAAAGCTGGCCCATCAATACAGATTATTACATCGTAAAGTGTTGCCTCCATATTTTTTTCACTGAGGTAAAACCCTCCATTTGGACCTTTGGCTGAAGATACAAGGCCATGCTTTGATAACTGCTGCAATATTTTGGCTAGAAAGTGCCTCGGTGCATTTAGCGATTCTGCCAACCCTGCAACACCAATCTTATTATTTCTGTCTGTGTACTGGGCAAGGTACAAGGCTGCCCTGATAGCATATTTACAAGTCTTTGAAAACATAGCCTGGGTTTAAGAAGCCAAAATAAAAGACAACTTAATCTTTTATATAAAACTCTTTCTCCTCCTCGGTTTCCTGTTCTGAAATGGCCTACAGCATAGAGGCTATTCCACAAAAAGTGCCGCAAACCTAACTTCTACTATGATTTCTCAATATGACCAAAATCACCAGTGGTACTGACAAGTATCATTCAACAGTTTTGAGTCTTCAACGAAATTTGCCACAAATAAGATAAAAACATCTTTTATTGAGTCATTTTAAAATGAAAATGTTCCAATAAATAGTATTTTCACAATTTATCATCAAATCAAAAAAATTCCAATTATGAAGAGTCATCAAGGCTTATTGCCTTTTCTAAGTTTCTTGTTCACTGCTGCTGGCTTGTTTCTAGTTTCGAGCTGTGGCAACCAAGGCTCAACTACCCAACAACAAGGCGCATTGGGTAACGATGCCGCCTCGCAGGTATATGTAGCCCCTGGCGAGTACGATGAATTTTACGCTTTCATGTCCGGTGGTTTCAGCGGGCAGATAGGTGTACACGGACTTCCCTCAGGCCGTTTGTTCAAGGTTATCCCAGTATTTTCTGTCGACGCAGAAAAAGGTTACGGTTTCAATGAGGAAACAAAACCAATGCTGAATACTTCGCATGGTTTTGTGCCCTGGGATGATTCCCACCACCCTGAACTATCACAGACCAATGGTGAAACCGATGGCCGCTGGATATTTATCAACGGGAACAATACGCCACGGATCGCACGTATTGATCTAACAACTTTCGAAACGGCTGAAATCATTGAAATTCCGAACAGTGGTGGTAACCACAGTTCGCCTTTCACGACTGAAAATACCGAATACATCGTGGCTGGCACCCGTTTCAGTGTGCCCGTTCCACAGAGCGATGTCGCCATCAACAGCTATGCTGAAACCTTTAATGGTATGTTGACCTATGTCAGCGTGGGCGATGAGGGTGAAATGGACATTGCCTTCCAGATATTGCTGCCAGCATTCGATTATGACTTAGCACACTCCGGCAAGGGCAAATCCCACGGCTGGACGTTTTTCACTACCTATAATACTGAGCAGAAAAACACTTTGCTTGAAGTTACTGCTTCGCAAAACGATAAAGATTTCATTGCTGCCATAAACTGGAAAAAAGCAGAAGAATATATCCAGCAAGGCAAATTCAAGGAAATGCCTGCCAATTGGGCGCACAATGTGTACAATGAAAAAACACATACGGCTACCTCTACCATGAAAAAGAAAGTGAAGGTATTGACGCCCGAAGATTGTCCTGGTTTGGTTTACTTCCTTCCTACTCCAAAATCACCACACGGTGTTGACGTTGACCCAACAGGTGAATACATCGTTGGTAACGGTAAACTATCTGCTGACCTGACAGTGCACTCGTTCACCAAGATGATAGCAGCCATTGAAGCCGGTTCATTTGAAACAACTGTCGCCGGCATTCCTGTACTGAAGTTTGAAGATGTGGTCGCTGGTGTCGTGAAAGATGCTGGCCTCGGCCCACTCCATACCGAATTTGATGGAAAAGGAAATGCCTATACTTCTTTCTTTATCACCAGTGAAGTGGTGAAATGGAAAGTTGGCACATGGGAAGTGCTGGACAAAGCTTCTACCTTTTATTCTATTGGCCACTTGATGATCCCTGGCGGAGACTCAAAGAAACCAGATGGAAAATACCTAGTGGCACTGAACAAGATCACAAAAGACCGTTACCTGCCCACTGGGCCAGAACTTTGCCACTCTGCCCAGCTTTACGATATCTCAGGCGACAAAATGAAGTTGCTGCTGGACTTCCCGACCATCGGTGAGCCACACTATGCTCAGGGAATTTCAGCTGATAAGATAGTACCGAACGTAAAGAAGTTCTATCCCCTCGAGGAAAACGAGCATCCTTACCGAACAATGGGGGAAAAGGACACCAGGGTAGAGCGTGATGGCAAAAACGTCCACATCTACATGACTTCTATCCGTAGTCACTTTGCCCCTGACAATATCGAAGGTGTCAAAGTTGGCGACAAGGTTTACCTCCACCTCACCAACCTCGAACAAGACTGGGACGTGCCGCACGGCCTTGCTGTTATGGGTGCCAATACTGGAGAATTGTTGGTTATGCCAGGTCAAACGGAAACCATGGTCTGGGAGCCTAAGTCCGAAGGCGTCATTCCATTCTACTGTACAGATTTCTGTTCTGCCCTCCACCAGGAAATGCAGGGATACATCAGGGTATCTCCACGAAGTTCCAACATTGCTCTCAAATGGAGCTTGGGTGAAGAAGAACCTGTTCAATAAACAATGAGAGAATGAGTGAATGGTATAATGAGTGAATCAAATGTCATTCATTCTATCATTCACTCAATCATTCATTCACTCATTATACATGAAAAAACTACCTCGCATATTGATGATTCTTGCGGCATTGGGACTATTGACTTTGTTCCTTTTCCCGATGTGGCGGATCACACTGATAGCCCCACAATACCCTGATGGTGTAACGATGCACATTTGGATCAACAAGATAGGGGGCGAGACTGCCAGTACGATTCAAAACATCAATATCCTGAACCACTATGTGGGCATGAAATACATTGATCAGGAGTCTATTCCCGAGCTGAAATATTTCCCTTACATCGTAATCGGAATGGTGGTGTTCGGCCTTATTGCCGCGGCAACCAATAAAAAAGGCTTGTTTTTGATTTGGGGCATCGTGATGGTGCTGCTGGCCATAGCAGGTATTTACGATTTCTATTTATGGGAGTACGATTATGGGCACAACCTGAGTGACACCGCTCCTATCAAAGTGCCTGGCGCTTCCTTCCAGCCCCCATTGATTGGGTCAAAATTAATTTTGAATTTCACTGCTAAGTCCTATCCTCACATCAGCGGATATATAGCAGGGTTATCCATTTTATTGGCATTTTCGGCCTGGTGGCTGAAATCAAAATTTAACAAGAAACATGAAAAAATTGCTGCCACTGATTCTATTGGCGACGGTAATGCTCGTCGCCTGTCAACCGTCGCCTAAGCCCATCGAGTATGGCTCCGATATGTGCGATTTTTGTAAAATGACCATCGTGGATCATCAACATGCAGCAGAGGCCGTCACAGCCAAAGGCAAGGTTTTCAAGTTTGATGCCATCGAATGCCTAAGCAATTTTATGGAACAAGAAAGCAAAACGGAATATTCCTTTTTACTGGTAAACGATTACCATGCACCCAAGGAACTGATCGATGCAAAAACCAGCTTTTATCTCATCAGTAAAAATCTCCCCAGCCCAATGGGTGCTTTCCTCACGGCTTTCAACTCCAAGGCGGCTGCCATGGAAATTCAAAAAGCCAAGGAAGGGGAAGTTTTTGAATGGGAAAATCTCCAGGTTTACCTAAAAGAAAATGGTGTAGTGAAAACGGCTGAGGTTATACAGTGAGGTGAGTGTTTGAGCATAAAACTGTGATAATCAATTTTTTGTGCCCAAAATTCACATTCAGAAAAAATGGCTGGAGCGATCCCGCCGTCAACTAAATCTAACTTTAAAACATAATTATCATGAAAGCATTTCATTTATTTCCGATCATATTTTCAATGGTGCTGGTGCTTGGCGCATGCACGCAGGACACTGGCTCAACTGCTTCTGCTCCAACAGACACTGCTTCTGCGGATGTAAAAGGACAATCAACTGTTCAAGATGACTTATCTTCAAAAAATGTGCTCCAGGTAGCCATTGGTTCAAAAGACCACACCACCCTCGTAGCTGCTGTACAAGCTGCTGGGCTGGAGGATGTACTCGTGAACGCAGGCCCTCTGACCGTTTTCGCACCTACCAATGCTGCATTTGATGCACTTCCTGCAGGCACAGTAGAAGATTTATTAAAGCCAGAAAACAAATCAAAACTGGCTGGCATTATCAAATACCATGCAGCTCCCGGCAACTACCAAGGCAAACTCCTCAAAGATGGAATGATGCTCTACCAGGCAAGCGGCCACTATGTAAAAGTGGTTAGGGATGGGGACAACGTAACTGTTGATGGAGCAAAAATTTTGGGCACTGTCCAGGCTTCCAACGGTGTCGTACATGTGGTTGACAAGGTCATGCTGCCTCATTAATTTCTTTGCAGCAAGAAGCGCCGCTTTTTAGAAAAGCGGCGCTTCTTCATGTCGATTTTATTTTATTATTATCAAAACAAGAAAAAGGAAAAATGAAGTACTTACAAAACTTCTCTAATCTCGCCTATCCGTTGGTTCGCAACAACCCACTGCGGTCTTGGCCAAAAACCAAAAACATATCCTCACGAAACTTTTTCATTGTTTTGATAATCAGCTTCCTAGGGTGTTCTGTTTTTGCAGACACCCTGGAAGTTTGTTCTTCTTGCGAATATACTTCGGTTTCAGAAGCCATTGCAAAAGCAAAGGATGGGGACGAGGTTTTGGTGAAAGGGGGCGTTTATAGCGAGGGCAATATACTTGTGGACAAAAGTATCCTGCTGAAAGGGATAGACGATCCTATTCTGGACGGCAAGGATCAAAGTGGCCTGCTCACCATCACCGCAAACGGTGTCACTATAGAGGGTTTTGTCATTCAAAATGTCGGCACCAGCTACCTCAAAGACCGGGCTGGCATCAAGGTCGATAAAGCTAAAAATTTCATCATCCGAAACAACCGGCTACTAAATACTTTTTTCGGTATTTACCTAGCCAACTCCAGCGACGGGCTGGTGGCCAACAATAAATTAGTAGGCCAAGCAGTCGAGGAAATGTCCTCTGCCAATGCCATCCACATTTGGTACTGCAAGCGCATAACCGTGGAAGACAACCTGGTGCGCCAACACCGCGATGGCATCTATTTGGAGTTTGTTGACAACAGCCTCATTCGCCGCAATACCAGCGAGGACAACCTCCGTTACGGCCTCCACTTTATGTTTTCAAATAATGATAATTATTTTCACAATGTATTCCGTAGGAACGGTGCTGGCGTAGCGGTCATGTTTTCCAAAAAGATAAACATGTGGAACAATGTTTTTGAGTACAATTGGGGCAAGGCTTCTTATGGCCTGCTGCTCAAAGAAATTTACGATGCTGACATCAAGAACAACGCGTTCCGCGAAAATACCATCGGCATTTTGGTGGAAGGTTCGACCCGTATCAACTACCTGCAAAACGATTTTATCAGTAATGGCTGGGCCATCAAAATTTCCGGTGGCTGCCTCGACAATGTCATTAGTGAAAATAATTTCCTATCTAACACCTTTGAGCTGTCGTTGAAAGCAAGTGTCAACAACAACACTTTCGATGGCAACTTCTGGAGCGATTACAACGGTTACGACCTCGACCGTGATGGCATTGGTGACGTACCATACCGGCCCGTCAAATTGTTCAATTATATTGTAAACCAAACACCTGAAGCCATGGTGCTACTGCGCAGCCTGTTTGTTGACATCATCAATTTTTCAGAAAAAGTAAGCCCTGTGTTCACCCCTGAAAATGTGATTGACAACCAACCTGCCATGAAGCAAATCGATAACACCTCCGAGTCCTTGTCATTAAAAACACATTGAAATGATCACGATACAAAATCTTCACAAAGCATTTGGCAAAAATGAGGTCCTGAAAGGCATTGACCTGAACTTTGACAAGCCAGGCATCACTGCCGTGCTCGGCCCAAACGGTTCGGGCAAGACCACCCTCATCAAATGTGTGCTCGGCATGGTCATACCCAACAAAGGCTGCATTTGCATGGAAGGGGAAAACATTGCTGGCAAATGGGCGTACCGGGAGCATTTGAGCTACCTTCCCCAGATTGCCCGTTTTCCTGAAAACCTGACTGGACGTGAACTCCTTAGCATGGTTAAAGATATGCGGAACGGCAAAGCCAGTGACCAAGGGTTAATCAAAATATTCGACCTCGAACCCCACCTCGACAAACGATTGGGCAACCTCTCTGGCGGTACCCGCCAAAAGATCAACCTCATACTGACATTCATGTACGATAACCCTGTGATCATCCTCGACGAACCGACCGCAGGTCTTGATCCCGTTGCCCTTATACACTTAAAAGATCTGATCGAGCAGGAAAAACAGCGGGGAAAGACCATTTTGATCACCACCCACATCATGAGTTTTGTGGAGCAGATTGCCGACGAGATCGTGTTTTTGTTGGAAGGCAAAATCCATTTCAAAGGAAGTCTCCGTGCATTGAAAGAACGATTCAACGAGGTATCTGTGGAAAAGGCCATTGCCAACATGATGCTCCAACAGAACGGGAAAGCTTTCGCTGTAAAAGATATGGAACCATCTTCGGCACCCGCTACTGAATTTTTAGAAAGTGAAAATTAATTCCTCACTCTTGCCTCATCGGTAGGCATGCAACTTTTGAAAAATGTTTAAAATACTCAAATACAGTTTTTTCGACCTCGTGCGCAGCCGCTGGACCTATATCTATTGCGCATTTTATTTTTTGTTCACCCTCTCTTTGTTGTGGTTGAGCAACGACCTCTCCAAAGTCACTATCAGTCTGATGAACGTGATATTGGTGCTGGTGCCATTGATTGCCACCATGTTCGGCATCATGTACTATTACAACTCGCGTGAATTCACGGAACTGTTGCTGGCCCAGCCGATCAAGCGCACAAGCATTTTCATCGGACAATATTTTGGCGTAGCCCTTTCGCTCTCAGGAAGTTTACTGGTCGGTGTAGGAGTACCGTTCCTGCTCTATGGCATTTTCGGTTCTGGCCAAATCTGGAATTTTTTGACCCTGCTGATGGTGGGCGTTTTTCTCTCTTTTATCTTTTCTGCCATTGCCTTTTTCATTGCATTGAAAAATGAAAACCGCATCAAAGGATTTGGGTTGGGCATTTTGGTCTGGCTGTTTCTCGCAGTGATTTATGACGGAATATTTTTGTTATTGCTGGCCGTCTTCAGCGACTACCCCATCGAAGGTTTTGCCATGGGCGCTTCCATGTTCAACCCCATCGACCTGTCGAGGATTTTGATTTTATTGAAACTGGACATCTCCGCCCTGATGGGTTACACCGGAGCTGTGTTCCAGAAATTTTTGGGTACATCCATGGGTATGGTAGCTTCGATTACCATCCTTTTTGCCTGGGTCGCACTGCCAGTTTGGAGGATTAAACGGGTAGCATTGAGGAAAGATTTTTAGAAAAATTCAATCTCCGACGCACCTACTAAATAAATAAGCCATCCTATATTTACAATAGGATGGCTTAATACATATTTAGATTTTACTTAATCACTTGCAAGCTTGAGTATATTCCCAAACATGGGCTTCAAAATCTGACCATTTAGGATTTTTTCCATACTTCTTCACAACTGCTTTACAGTCCCCAAAGAGCATTTTGAATTCTTCATCGTAATTTTTCTTATGAAGCTTATGGGCAATTTTGTCCCCTTTCTTTTTTACGAAATAAGACTTTCCGCCGCCGCCCACAAAAGTAACGCCTGCCACGCCCAACCCCATTGTTTCTCCCGTTAATGGGTCATCGTAAACCTTGACCTTATTGCTAAACGAGGGGTTCACCAATTGCATCATAAGTGTACGGGTCTTCTTTTTTATCCTTACTTCACTCTTCTCCAAATAGACATATCCTTTGCCGATAATGTCTTTGTCTAGGTCAGCACTTTGCCATTGGCCTGCATTTTCCAAAAATCCCAATGTGCCAGCGGCTTTCGCCATTGTGCTCGGCGGGAGGTACATGAAATTAATTTTTTCTGGTTTGATCTTGACTTTATTGTCGTTCATGTCTTTGAGTTTCACTTCGTCGATCAACCCCCTTTTCCAACGAAGGCCTTTGAGATTGCCTGCTATCTGGCTTCCGTCATCCATGGTAAGATAGGATGTTTTTTTTGGGGAATACCCTATGAGGGCAGGGCTGAACTTTTGAGCAGAGACTGTTGTGCCGAGCAGGAGTACAGCAAACAAGGGTAGTAGTTTTTTGTAATGGTTCATAATTTTGATCTATTAAGAAATTTAAGGTTTTGCGCAACCCTCTTATATTGAAATCAGGACAAGAGGTAGAATGTTGCACCGCAAAGGAAGTTTTCAAATCAGAGATAAAAGACCCTGAAATTCCCCAGCAAAGATGAAGAACTTCATTGACAAACCCGCCCAGAAAAAAGGCTTCCTCGACTTATTGATTGAATAATGTTGGCAGAGCGTTTTGAAAACACCAACTTTACAGGATGAACCTGATGCCAAGTAAACGGACATGGCTGCAAATTTTGTTCTGGGGGTTGCTCTGGATTTCCATCCCGTTTCTGTTGGCGGGCGGGGGCTCCGACATCCATGAGCGCTATTTTTACCACAGCTTGGTCATTTTCACAGGCACCGCGCTGGTGGTGTGGATCAATGTAGCAGTGCTTATCCCTAAATTGTTTTTTGAAAACAAACAAGCCCTTTACCTGCTTTCCGGTATCGCTTTGGTGGCCCTCATTACCTTCCTCGATGAATGGGATGCCACTCCTTGGGAAAAATATTTTGAGCACTCGACACCACCTCGCAGGGCAAATATGCAACCGAATTCGCTCAGGCATTATCTCCGCACGATCAGCTACGTAATGCCTTACCTCACCGCTTTTGTCAGCAGTGCCCTCATTGAGATAGCCAGTTACGCCAACCAAAAAGCCAAGGAGGCCGCAGATTTCAGGAATGAAAAATTGGAGTCGGAAATGAAATTCCTCAAGTGGGAATTCAACCCCCATTTCCTATTCAATGCCCTGAACAATATTTATACACTTTCCATCATTAAGTCAGAAAAAACGCCCGAAAACCTGCTTAAGCTTTCTGGTATGCTCCGTTACATGCTCTATGATTGCAAAGCGGACACCGTTACGCTCGACAAGGAAATCGCCTATCTCAAACACTTCATTGACTTGCACCTATTGAAAGACAGCCAAGGCCTCAATGTGGAAGTCCACCTCGACGAAAGCAAGCCAGACATAAAGATAGCGCCCATGTTGCTGATCCCTTTTATTGAAAATGCCTTTAAGCATAGCCAGGTTGAAGACCTTGAAAACGGCTGGATCAAAATAGACCTGGCCACCACTGGTGACCACTTGGTTTTTGAAGTGTGCAATAGTTTACCGAAGGATAAATTCACAAAAGACAAAATAGGTGGAATCGGCCTAGAAAATGTGCGCCGGCAATTGGAACTTATGTACCCTGATAGGCACGACCTGAAAATCAAGGCAGGTGAAGATGTGTTTGAAATTTACCTTAAAATTGAAATTTGATCGAATCACTGTCTCTTGGTTTCTTGGTTCCATTGTTCCAAAAACCATGAATCAATGAAACCATGAACCAATGAAAATCCGCTGCTTAATCATCGATGATGAAGAACTGGCTCGCACACTGCTCGAAAATTATATTGGCCGTCTTCCCAACATAGAGCTGGTCGGCAAATGCAAAGACCCAATGGAAGCGCTCCAACTGATGCAAGATTCCCCAGTGGATCTACTTTTATTGGATATTCAAATGCCTGGCCTGACGGGCGTAGAATTCGTGCGCACCTTAAAACAAAAGCCACTCGTCATTTTCACCACTGCATATCCTGATTTTGCCCTGGAAGGCTACACCCTTGATATTGTTGATTATTTATTGAAGCCATTCGGTTTCGAACGGTTCGTGCAGGCAGTGAACAAGGCGGGTGAACTGATTCGACTAAAATCTGGCACCTCTCCTGATACTGTTGAAAATTTAGAGGAAAAGAAAGATTTCATTCTTGTGAAATCTGAACATAAAATACACCGCATCAAATTTGCCGACATCAATTATATACAAAGTATGAGGGAATACGTGGCCTACTACCTGCCACATAAACGCATCCTTTCATTGAATTCTTTAAAAAGCCTTGAGGAAAGTTTGCCAGCCAGCCGCTTCATCCGCATCCACAAATCATACATCGTTGCCATCGACAAAGTGGACACTCTGGAAGGGAACATGGTACACATCGGGAAAGAAAAACTGCCCATTGGGCCGAGCTACCGGGATGTGGTGGTGAACAATATTTTCCAATAAGAATATATTGCCTTATTTTTTCAGACCTGAAAAAACTTCAAGATTTTCCCCTGCATCGGAAGCTATTCCATAAGAAAGCCTTCCATTTACAGGAGTCATCATACCATTTTTCAATATGACTCCGTCTTTAGATGTGAGCCTAATGATGCGGATGGCACTCAAGTTATCTTCTTTTAGTTCAGCTTTAAATGTTTTGCTGGTACTATTAGAGAAAGGAGTGATCTGGATGGTATTTGCATCCAATTTACTCACTTTTACCTGATAGGTTTTGTCGAGACTGCCATCTTTGGCAAACATACCCGTGTAAACGCCTACGAGTTCATCCGCCAAATCATTTGAAATGGGCATTTGTGAAGACGTGAAAAGGAAAGGGGAAAGTAATAGGATGGTGTAAATTAGCAGATTTTTCATTGCCGGTTATAAATTTTACAGTTAATAGGGAGGACATGTAAAATGGGAGTAATTGTTATCATTCAAATTTTTTGCCACAAAAGCAAACCTGCAAAGTATTTTAGCAGCAATAGCTCAACTTGAATGAGCTTCGACCTTCGTTTATTTGCGCCGCATTACTTTGCCGTTACTAAAAACAAAATCCATTTATGCCCGTCTTGGAAGTAAACGACTACCACCCTGGCCCTTTGTTCAGGCATGGCCATATCAATACCATTTTCCCTGCCTTGTTCAGAAAAGATAAACGATTGGGATATAAAAGAGCGCGCATCACCACACCCGATGATGACTTCTTGGCCATTGATTTTTTGCGTTCGGGAAATGGCCGGGTGGCATTTATCCTCCACGGACTTGAAGGCAGCAGTTCTTCCCAATACGCACAGGGCGCTGCTGATATTTTTTTTAAAAACGGGTGGGATGTTGCACTCATTAACCATCGCAGTTGTAGCGGAGAAATGAACCGTCAAAAGCGCATGTACCACAGCGGTGTCACGGACGACCCACATACAGTCATACAGGTTTTGAAAAAAGATTATGATGAAATAATAATGGTGGGGTTCAGCCTTGGTGGCAACATGACTTTAAAATACTTAGGGGAACAAAGCAGCAATATTGACCCAGCGATCCGATGTGCCGTGGCAGTATCGGTACCTATTGACCTGCACTCCTGTTCATTGCGTATCATCCACCCATCCAATTTTGTCTATGACCAGCGTTTTATGAAAAGCCTCACCAAAAAAGTACACGAAAAGCACAAACAGTTTCCCGATACCTATGATCCAGGTTTACTCAAACATGTGAAAAACCTGTGGGACTTTGATGAATATTTCACTGCGCCGCTCCACGGTTTCGATGGAGCAAAAGGCTATTACAAAAACTGCAGCAGCCTGCCATTATTGAAAGACATCCGCATCCCCACCCTGCTCATCAATGCACTCGATGACCCCTTGCTCGGCGACACCTGTTACCCAACCGGAATAGCAGAAAACAGCGAACACTTAAATTTTATGGCCCCGGAACATGGGGGGCATTGTGGCTTCACCAGTTTCGGAAAAAGGCATTATTGGCAAGAATTGAAAATGCTTGAATTTGTTGAGGAGGTGTGTCAGTCTGCGCAAATGGATTCTTAATCAACCTTGTTTTTTTTCAAAACCTTAGCGGCCTTCTCTGCATTCTCTGGCAGCGTGTAAAGTTCCGCATTTCCCAACATCGGCATGGCCGAATCAGGGTGGTTGAGAATATGGCTGACAATGCCATTCTGTTTGAGCACATCCTCGGCAATTTTTACTTGCACGAGATCGGAAGAAGAATACACTTTTACCCAATTCTCTTTCATCTGTTTATTAGTTATAGTTCCAGCGGGAACTTACCATGTTTAAATAATCATTCCCCTATATGGTTTCATGATTATTTAAATATGGAGGTTTCATGGTGTTGATTTTTGGAAGCCCAAATTCAACAATTTTTTTACTTCTTGAAAGGCGACTATAGATTAACCAGTCACAATATAAAACCAATCCTATCAGCCATTTATGATTAAAATTATTGATAGAATGACATTAATCATGGCTGCCCATTTCAATTTAAATACGAAAATTGTCGTACTATAATTTGATTTTACGAAAAACTTCGTATAAACTTGCATTACGAAATTATTCGTGCAACGGTAGCAGCTGACTTTGAGTCTCTAAATTTACACAATAAAACCGTTGGAATAAAATTTAAGTCCATGTTAAAAAATAAAATTCCGAAACCTACCGGATCCGAGCTGGAAATACTCCGGCTACTTTGGGAAAATGGGCCGTCTTCCGTGCGATCCGTCAATGAGCAACTGAATTTAAAGAAGGAGACAGGTTACACTACCACACTCAAATTCATGCAGATCATGTTGGACAAAAAGCTGGTGACCCGCAATACCGACAGCCGCAGCCATATCTATAAAGCCGCCATTAACCAGGAGGAAACCCAACGTGACCTGCTCGGCAATTTTGTGGACAATGTGTTTGGAGGTTCCGCCATGAGTCTCGTCATGCAGGCCCTTGGCAACCACGATGCCTCCCCGGAAGAACTCGACAAGATCAAAGATTTGATAAAAAAGATGGAAGGGAAGTGAGCAGTAGGCAGTAGGCAGTAGGCAGTAAGCTGATTAGCTTTTATGTTCAACATTATTCATTATTCGTTTTTCATTATTCATTAAAAAATGGATTTCATCAATCATTATTTACCTGATAATATTCTGCATGCCCTTGGTTGGACCGTCGTGCATTCATTGTGGCAGGCATTTATCATAGCCCTATTGCTTTCAGCTTATTTATTGGCAACCAAAGCGGATGCCCGACAACGGTATTTCGCTGGTTTTGTGGCCCTTGGAGCAACTTTACTTTCAGCTACGGCCACTTTTTTTATCCTATTCGATAATGCCGGGTTTGGTGTAGCTTCGGAATTATGGTCTGCGGACGGGCAGCTGCTTGGGCATTATTTTACCGAAAACAAAGCCGCCAACTTTCAAGACTGGTTCAACAACAACATGCCTTTCATCGTCACAATGTGGCTTATGGGTATGGCATTCTTCATCTTGAAAATGTTGGGAGGCCTGCTCTACATCCAACGATTAAAAACCAGGCACCTCATCGCCCTACCTGACTGCTGGCAATTGCTGCTTCAAAAAATCCAACAGGAGCTCGGAATTACAAAAGCCATTGCCCTACAAGCATCCGCCCTGGTAAAAGTGCCCATGGTGGTGGGCTGGCTAAAGCCTGTAGTGTTGATGCCGATAGCTGCCATCAACAACCTGAGCACCCAACAAGTAGAAGCGATTCTTGCCCATGAACTGTCTCACATTGCCCGGCACGATTTCGTACTGAATATCCTTCAATCAATTGTGGAGGCGTTGTTTTATTTCAATCCTGCAGTATGGTGGGTTTCTGCACGTATCCGAACCGAGCGGGAAAACTGCTGCGACGACATGGCCGTGGCATTATGTGGCAATTCCATTGCTTACGCCAAAGCGCTCGTATCTCTTCAAGAAATGCATCAAGCAAGGCCGGTGCTCGCCATGTCTTTTTCAAAAAATAAGAACCAATTGCTCCACCGCATCCAGCGGATATTACAATCACCTGATAAAAAATCTAACGTCATGGAAAAAATTACAGCAACCATCCTGTTGTTGGCCGCCGTCGTAATATTGTCGGTACAAGCAAATACTGATTTCGATTCGTTTAATCAAGCATCGAATCCCGGTTATTTCGAGACCCTGTCTGCCAATTTTAGAAACCTGGTCAACACTCCTCCTACTGACACCATTCCCGATGAAAATCTACACATACGAAAGCAAAAAGATGGGGAAGAAGTCGAAGTGCGCATGAAAAATGGTGAGATTACTTACCTCAAAATTGACGGTAAAGAAATAGATGCAGCAGAATATGCTGAATATGGAGACTTGGTTGAGGAACTCATCGCATCAACACCCCCTCCTCCTCCTGCCCCACCTGTTCCCCCAAATCCTGCTGTCGCCCCCGTCCCTCCAATTGCTCCAGTAGCACCAGAACCAGCTGTATTTCCTACCCCACCAATGCCTCCTGCTCCACCAGCACCGGTGAACAGGACCCGCACCATTACCACTAAGAAAAATGGGAAAGGAATGACGATTATTATTGAAACTGCCCCAGGGGAAGAACCTGTCGAAATTGAAATCGAAAATAGGCGCAAAGGCAATGTCACTATCAACGGCAATGAAATAACCGGCCTGAAAAACGGGGACGAAACTGTTATTGTGGAAGACCTCGGTGATGGTGAAGCCAACCGTTTCTTTTTCGACAAAAATTTAGCTCGGGCTTTTGTATTCCCAGACATGTCTGAATTGACTGAGTTTCCTGAACAACCATTCATCGAATTGTCAGAAGTCCTGAAACTTCAAGAATTGCACGAAATGCCGGAATTGGAACGCAGCTTCGTTTTTCCTGAAATGTCTGAATATTCAAGAAAACTGGCCGAAGGACAAGCCCGCTTATTTGAAGAACGGTTTGGTGAAAAGCAAATCAAAGAAAGGGAATTGTTCGAACGAATGATAGAAGTAGAAGCTCAACATGAAGGATTATTTGAACAACAAAGAGAGCTGATGGAATTGCGGGAGCTGGAAAATGAAAGATCAATTCAAGAAAAGCACAAGGCTTTGGAACGCTATCGGGATGAACGATTCCGCCAACGCGATGAGGCCCGCAGTTTGTTGCAAGAAAAAGGCCAATTGGCAGAACTTGTCGAGCAGTTGAAAAAGCAGCAAATGGCACTGGCAAAATCAGAATCGATACTCGACAAAGAGGAAGCACAAAGAATGATGGAAGAAATCCAGCGGAGCAAAGAACTTATGAATCGGCAAAATGAAGCTGCCCGAGCCCGCATTGAAAAAGAGCTTTACCGGAAAAGCAGAAAAGCACAATGATGCTTTAGGAGTCAGGTAGCAACAAAGCACTCGGCCTCTGACTCCTGACTCCTGACTCCTAAAACCTGACCCCTCTATAGCAAAGAAATTATCTTCAGTTTTTATGGAAAAAAGCCCTGGTAGTTATTTCGCTACCGGGGTTTTGATTTTACCCGATGGGTGCGTGGATGATCTGAATGACACTGGTTTCAAAAAAAGCATATTTTTTTGGGCCGAACCCATCCGCGTATCCATCGGGTTTTATCATTTAAACAAAGTCGCCTTTTCACTGGGTCTTAAATTTTCCAAGATAATAATTTTGCGAGCAAGTACAATCCCCGTACCTTGGCTGTTATTCAAATCAACTTCAATTGAGAAACCTATGAGAAACTCTATCTTACTCACTTCTGATCTTTCAGCCATGGTTTTAGTAGATACAAAAAACAATGACCAACGCCTTTCCATAGGCAAACGTGGTGTGCTTCTTTCTGTACTTGGCACCGATGTTTGCGCTACAGAAGTACCTGCTGCACTTGATGAACATATTAAAAATGTATTAAAGGGGGAAAAGCATTTCTATGAATTCGAGGTGGCCGATATAGAAAAAAATCAACTTTGCATCACTTATAACGAGGGTAGTAATGTGGTTTTTATCATTGGCATCACTGACATAATTGCATCACTTTCTGGTCCCACAGAAATTAATCCCGAAAAAGTAAAAACGTATGCGGTAAAACTAAAAGAAAAATCATCCGAAGGCCTCGCTTCGAAATCAGTCATCCTCGCCAGGTTGGAATCTCCCAGATCTATTGGCGGAAAAAAATATATCCGTTTTTATTTTATCGACGCAAATTGAGAAATTATGAAATTGATGGCAGCCACACAACTTGGGTATTTCCAATTTCCAATTTCCAATTTCCAATTTCTTAATTTCCAACATCCTTATCATCAATCCAAATAATTAACTCATCTATTCCAAGTGGTATTTCCGATCCTGGGTTTGCTTTTGTTTCTTCCAGAAAATATTTAAAATCAATTAATTCTTTTTTAAATTGATTGATTGGCGCATTAAAAATCTTTTTTAAATATTTATTGATGACAACATCCTCGAACCTGCCTTTTGGCAATTTTGATGCTTTAAAATATCGGTTTATCGATCGCATCCCGCTCTCTGCTTCATCAATGTCGCCCAATTCATAGTGCGCAATAATTTTACACAACCTCACCAATCTATGAATATCTTCCCGCCCACTTGTCTTTAAGCTTTTGATTAAATAGTCAGACCAAAAAAGGCAGCTCTTGTAGTCTTTTACCAAAAAATAAACAATAACTATATTACCAATTAATACAATTGATTTTTTTAATCCAAATTTATTCAATCCTTCAATAATATTTGGTAATATATTTCTTGCACTTTCAAAATCGTTTTTGTTTAACAAATTCAATAAGTTCGTCAGGGACAGGGTTCTGAATATTGCTTTTTGATTGTGGTAACTCATGCCGGGTTTTTCAGATTCCAATTTCTTGATCCATTCTTTTGCAATAGATGAATATTCTTCAAGCTTGTGGGATGTATTTACCAAGTTGTAAACATCATTGATATAAGTATGGAAATTTTCTTCTTTTATCACAGGATATACCTCCCACCAGTTAACCGCTTTCTCTTGGTTTTCATACACTTTATAGAGATCACCCAATAAGTTAAAATATATTGCCCTGCATAAATAATAGCGTCTCAATGTATGTGGTGATTTTGGTGCAGCTTTATCTTCCAATAAATAAATTGGCAATCGTTTATTTAATTCAATGATGCTTTTTTGGTCTTTCAGGTTAAACTCTTTTAATATCTCCAGTAGCAAGCGATAATACAAATCGAGATATTGCAATTCTTCATTAATTGCCCGGAGTGTTGTCTGCCGTTCTTCGTTCAGTTGCTCAATGTGTTCAAGTGTTACCCTTGTCCGGCGATCGAACAACGAAACTTGTTCTTCCTTATTTATTTCCAATAATGCAAAATGGTCCTGTAATTCTTTTGCCATGGATTTGGCCTCGGCAATACGCCCCGCTGATTGTTCATACAACCCCCGTTCATATAAATACTGGGCATCGATAAGGCGCTCTTTCACCTGGGCGGCTTTTGAAGAAGAACTTCGGTAATCCCTCATACTGCGAAGGATCGCTTCATATAGATAGGCTTTGTCAGAAGAGAGGTTTTTGGGGAACTTCTTTTTTAGTTTCCTTTCATCGAATTCTTCCATGTTGCCCAATGCCTCAAACAAAGCGAGGTAACGGCTGCTGCTCCGACCGCTTTTTTTAGCATCCAAAACAAAATAGCGTTTCTCTGATTTCGACATGGCTTTGATGAGACTGAACAAGGCTTCTCTGGTACGCATTGTTATTATGTGTATTTAGTTTTTGAAAGAAATCGAGGGGTAAGCAACACTTTTTCTAACGAATTATAAAAATATTTAAGGTGTTAGAAACTCTAAATACATGGAGTTTGATTCTAATAAAAGTTCACAACTATCATTTTTAGGTGACATGGTTCTATTCATAATACATTGATAAACAATGTTTATTGAAATTATTATTAAATAAATTATTAAATAAATTATTAAATCGATCAATAATTAGACCCCGTAGAAACTTGATTTGAAGAAATAAATGGGTTGTCCTGTTTTGCACCTGCCCATATCTTTGTACCATCAAAAAAGCAATCAAAGGATTGCAGGTTAAAAGAACCAAACATCACGGACTTCACTAGCAACAGACATACTATTTGGCCGTCAATGTGCAGGTTATTCTGTTTGACAGAACTACTTAATACTGCCAATGTACGTTCCAAGCGAATCTTACAATCAAGGCTTTCAAAGCTATGAACAAACACTTCGTTCTTTTTTATTAATCCTTATAACTGATCCGTTTCTGGGCAAGGGACGACAACTCCTTTTCCACTGTGGGCAATCCTTCACCCCAAAGGAATTTGCTGCAGGCTACCTGCGGGCTTTAGAAATTAGAGCGGTTATAAGTAGTTATTTTCTGTTTTTGGGTTTGCTGATTTCCAATTGGCGAACCCCTTTTGGCAAAACGAAAAACAAGTTATACAGGAGGCAGAGGGTTAAGGAATTGAGGTAAGAATTAATCGTTTTTTTCATGAGATTTGGAATGTTCGACTGCCGAGCGCAGTCGAACTCTCTCTAAAAAAATGGTCTCCGGTTGTTGAAAGCAACAATTGGAATAAGGAAACAAGGCGGACACAAATTGAAGTCCCTCTCGGCAGGAGCAAAGTAGCTACACAGTAACAAGGTAAAGGCTTTTGACAAACGCTAACTTATGGAGTTCCACTGGGGGGCATCTACCCATTGACCAGGATTCCATCCCCAGTGGCTTCGCGTTTATTCATTGCTGTGCAGCGGCTCCTGTCCTTCTTTGGATTTGATGTCAGTGCTTTTATTCCTAAAGATAAATAAGACGAGCCTTTCACAAGGCGTTATAAAATATATTGGGTGTTCTCATAGTGTGTGGGCTGCTCCTGTGCCTAATGAGGTACGTGGAGTGGTTTAAACTTCCAGGGTTTGTTGGGCTTATGCCCATCAAACCCTTTTTTTGTGGGAAATTGTTAAAAAGGAAAGTGTCATTTTAGGTTGACGGAGAACTGGTTGACCTCCTTGATATTGACATTGATATTTTCCAGCAAAGTTGTCGCCAGCGAAAGCCCATAATAATCCACTTTTATGGGAAACGATTTGTGGGCACGATCCACAAGCACCGCCACTTCGACTTTTTTGGGCAGGGAATTGAGTAATGGTTTCACGGCATAAAAAATGGTGCGCCCTGTATTTGCCACATCATCCACTATGATGATTGCTTTGCCCATTGTTTCTTTTATAGGCATTTCCAGCACTACTTCAGAAGAGTGTGGTTCTGCTGGATTGAGGAGGAGCCTCGTCATTTTTATCTTTTGCTTACTGAAAGATTTAAGTTGTGCTTCGAGCAATTTTGCAAATGTCATCCCATTATTATTGATACCTGCAAGGATGATTTCTTTTTCATCAAAATTGTGCTCCACAATTTCAATGGCCAATCGTTTTATTTTTTGCCTAATTTGACGGTCGTTGAGTATTTGCATGAAAAAGTGATGAACGGATTGAGAATTGAGAATTATTGAAATTTACAATCCGTAATATTTGATAATGTACCAATTATGGATTTATTATTTTATTCATTCTGTTTTTTATTTTCAATTCTCAATTTAAAAAAGTTTACGCTCCCAATACTTTCGTGGTAGCAAATAATCTCCGGACACTATGCCTCCCACTCCCATTCACCAGTATCATCAGCAAGCCCCCCGTAATTGCCAAGTTTTTCATGAACATGACAGCCTGTAGCCTTCGGTATATCGCTTCCCCTTGCAGGGGTATATCTGGGCAATCGTAAACCATGACACAATCAATCGGTAGTGTCCAATAATCATGGACAATGAACGTGACGGGTATCCAATACAAAAGCAATAATACTGCACCGAAGCTCGAACGGTAACCCAGCAACACCATTAACCCGCCCAATATCAGCAATAGGATAGCGCCATAAAGCAACAGTTCAGGCTGCCAGGTCAGACCATGATCAAGCATTGATTGCTTGGTAGCTTTGAAGAAAAAAATAGAATCGTAAGCTTCAAATAGGAATATGAAAGCCAATAGAATTCTTCCGATCAGATCTGTTACATTTTTCAATAGGAGAATATAAAAGTGAAAAGTGAAAAAGCAAAAGTTGAAAGTACTTAACATGCCTTCAACCTTCTCTGGTTTTGGGGCGCAATTAGATTGTTACATTTCAAGGGGCTTAAAAGCAGCCAAAAATATAGCTTTTTGTCTTAATGCTCCCATCCAATTTTCACAAAACAGTCTTTTAAATAAATATTTGATGGTAGGTTTGTCAAAGTAAATTGGAGTATGTAATACCGTTTCCCAATGAAGTTAATCAAAAACCATTATTTATACCTTCGCTTGCTAGCATTGACCCTCCTGTTCAGTGGCCAAAGTTGCCAGTCTTCTGGTCAAAATAATCAAGATGAAAGTGATTGGTCGTTTAGGAGGAATATTCCTGAATACATTATAGAGGAGCTTCCATCAGAACCTGACACTTTATCACAAAGCTCTCATTTTCTGTTCTTTAAATATGGAAATATCAAAACTATTCTTCTGGACGAAGTTATAGATAAAAGTGAATTGGCTGTTGATAAGCTTGAATTGCTCACTGGCAAAAAACTCAAACCTGGGACTATCAAGTGGTATTTGTACCCATCCTCCGAGACAAAAGGCTTGATGCTGAAAAACTCAACACCCTGCCAGATTGATTTCGATAATCAAGAAATCCATTTAGTGGTGAATGAGGTGTTTGCAGATTATTATTTAGGACAGGCCAACGAACTGATCTTAAATAACTTGCTGGGAATCCCGAAAGTAAAAGTGCTACAGGCTGGATTTGCTATTTACTTTTCAGAAAATTGGCAAAAACAGGGTTATCAATTTTGGACAGGAAAACTACTTGTTGGCAATCAGTTACCCTCGTTGAAAGATCTTTTTGACGACCAAAAATGGAAATATAGTTCTGATCTTATTTTTGGCAGTGCCGCCGCATCGTTCTGTAGCTTTTTAATCAATTATTGGGGACAACAGCAGTTTTTGGATAAATACCTCAATTGGGACGCTCCATTTTCAGATTTATCAGATTTAGAGCTTTTATGGCGTGACTACATTTCACAATCATCCATTGAGGAATATCCGGTCGATACCCCCAACTTGCCCTATTTAAAGGGGTTCAATTTTGCTCATGAAGGTTATCGCATTTACAATGGCTATGGGTCGCGTAAGGCAGCCCAATCTCTTTCGTATATTAAGAACATGCATGCCAACGCAGTTGCAATTGTCCCTTATTCTTTCACCCGGCATCCCAAAGAAGCTACGCCCATTCCTGTTGCTAAAAGGACTGGAAGTGAAAATGACGAATCGGTAATTCAATCCTCTGAGAATGCACAGGCACTCGGCTTGTCGGTTATTTTAAAACCTCAGATTTGGGTAGGCAGGGGAATGTGGACTGGTGATATTGATATGCATTCAGACGATGACTGGCTACTATTCTTCAAACACTATGGACATTGGATCAGCCACTATGCTATGCTATCAGAAATTTATGACTGGGAAGTATTGTGCATTGGTACCGAATTGGTTCAGACTACTCTGAAAAATGAAATGGCGTGGCGTAAATTGATCCAAAGTACTCGAACCATTTATAGCGGATTGGTCACATATGCAGCTAATTGGGGTGAGGAGTTTGAAAACATCAAGATTTGGGATGCCCTCGATTTCATTGGCCTAAACTGTTATTACCCTTTAAGCACCAAAGACAATCCAAGTGACCGAGAATTGGACAAAGGTTTCAGCGAAGTGATCAAGAAAGTTGAAAAGGTCTATGACAAATACCATAAACCGATCTTATTTACAGAAATAGGATTCCCGTGCATCGAGGCCCCTTGGAAAGAGCCACACCGCGATTGGGGCGATTTCAAAGTGAACGGAGATCACCAAAAGCGATGCTATGAGGTAGTTTTTGAGGGCATCAAAAACAAACCTTGGTGCGGTGGCATCCTATGGTGGAAATTCCCATCTGATATTAATACCACCCATACTCGCAATACTGGCTTTTCCCCTTCTGGAAAACCTGCCGAGGAAGTTATTACCAAATGGTTTCAAATGGATGAATAAAGGATTTAGATTCCAATTATCGTTTTGAGGACTCCTAAAATAAATTTCATTCTTGCAATATCCGATGCGCTATATTTGCGCCCCAAATACAAAACGCAACATGATCTTTTCTGACAAAAAAATCCTTGACTCTATTGATACTGGTAAAATTGTCATTGAACCATTTAACCGTGAATGCCTCGGCACTAATTCCTATGATGTTCATTTAAGTAAATGGCTTGCTACTTATAATGCTGAAATCTTAGATGCCCGCAAGCACAATACGATCGAATATCTTGAAATACCCGATGAAGGGTTCGTGCTCAGACCGAACAAACTTTATTTGGGCGTTACCGAAGAATATACGGAAACCCACAATTCTGTGCCTTTCCTTGAGGGCAAGAGTAGTGTTGGCCGACTCGGCATCGACATACATGCAACCGCTGGCAAAGGTGATGTTGGGTTTTGCAATACTTGGACTCTTGAAATCTCCTGTACACAGCCTGTTAGAATATATGCAGGGATGCCCATTGGCCAATTAATTTATTTCCAGGTAGCAGGTGAAATAGAACGGTTTTACAATAAAAAGAAAGATGCCAAATACAATGCCCGTACTGACAAACCTGTTGAAAGCATGATGTGGAAGAACACGTTTTAGTTTTTCTTCGCGGGATTATTTTTTCACAATCACTTATCGACCGTTACTCCTTCCTTTGCCTTTGGAACGGTGATTAAATAAATTGACATTCTTTGGGTAGGTTATTTTGGTCTTAGGTTCCTGCCTGCCGGCAGGCAGGTTCTTTAAAAGAAGGAATATTGTTAATACTATGACTGATTTTAAAGGAAAAAATAAGGGCAAAAGAAGCAGCCAAAAATGTAAATTTATTTGGTCACCGTTCCTTACTCGCTTGTACCGAATAAAGAATTCCACCTGCCAGTAAAACTACTATTACAACCAGGGACGTCCATTCTTGCATTTCGATATGCAATGGATGCAATACCAGCATTTTTAGGCCAACAAATGCCAATATAGCTGCAAGACTGTATTTTAGGTATTCAAACTTATCCAATAATGAAGCAAGTACAAAGTACAAGGAACGCAGTCCTAATATGGCAAATATGTTGGAAGTGAAAACCAGGAAAGGGTCGGTCGTAATCGCGAAAATGGCTGGGATGCTGTCAAAGGCAAACATTACATCTGTTGTTTCTACTACTATCAGGGCAACAAACAGTGGAGTCATGGCGACTACCCTCCCTGCCCGCCTCACAAAAAATTGTTCGCCTTTCATCATTTTTGTCACAGGAAGGAATTTCCTCAACTGAAGCAATAATGGATTTTCCTCTGGGTGTATGTCATCTTCCCCGCCTTTTATCATTTTGTAGGCAGTCCACAATAAAATCCCACCAAAAACATACATTATGAAGTCAAATTTTTCAACCAAAAAAACGCCCGCTCCAATCATGGCCCCCCGAAAAACCAGAGCACCTAAAATTCCCCAGAACAGTACCCTGTGCTGGTATTTTTGCGGTATTTTGAAATAATTGAATATTACCGCAATCACAAAAATATTGTCCATGCTCAAAGACTGCTCAATAATATACCCAGTTAAATAAGTTAACGCAGCATTCATCCCTCCTACATCATGGCCAACTGTATCGCCCAAGCCCAGCCAATGATTATCATACCCAAAATAAACGAAGCCACTGAACATCAATGACAAGCTCACCCAAAGCGAAGTCCATTTGAACGCTTCCCTCGTAGAAATTTTATGCGCGGCTTTGTTGAATACTCCCAAGTCGAGCGCAAGGGCAACAAACACAAATAATATGAATCCTATCCAAACGGCCATTAATTTATTCTGTTGAATCTTGCTTTCTTGGAGTTATTGTAAATGGTTCTTCGACATTTCTTTGGGGATTACGGTATCCTGTACCTATTCCTACTTAAATTTTATTTCCTACTAATGTCGGGCCGTTATGCGGCCAATTCCGGTAAGCCGCAGAGCGGCGCAACATTAGTAGAACAAAACCAACAACAGCTATATAAGGTGCAGCACACCGTAACTGATATTCATTAATTTCCACGAGAATTGTCAAAGAATCTATTGTTCAATTAAGATAAATTGTACATTTCTTAAATGGGGGAAGGATTGTAAAGCACACAGAGAAACGAAGGGTTTCCTAAGCCCGACCGGATGACACTCTGGCTTAGGAATCTTTCCGCTACGCTTCAATCTTTCCAATCCTTTGCTTTGGCTCCATCATTTACCTTGAAACAGCGGCACAAAGAAACTAATAATTGCAGGAACTGAGTAGGTTCCATTATACCACCCATCTTAGTTTTCGACAAGTCGGGATTAATATGCTATCGAAGTGGTCTTAATAAAAAATGCCCCCCTCCAAAACAATGGAGAGAGGCTATCCCAAAAACCGATTACATCTTTTGTTAAATGAGGTTATAGTTTGAAGCTTATGTCATGCTGTTGCGATAGCAATCCATATGCTTCTATATTAACACAATTTGACAAGGCATAATACCCCGGCAAAACAGTGTGGTTAGCAACGAAATAAATAAACCAAAAATGTTGGAGCAGGAAAAATGATGAGAAGCCCTTATACTAAATGGTTTGTGAGATGTCTAAAACTAATAATCGGTAATCAGGAAAAATGGAATTGGTAATGTCAACTGGTTAGATGTCCGACTGGCTTCCCATCAATGTTTTGTGTTGAGTAACTTTACTTTCATGCTCACAGGATTTTAATTAATATGTCAAAAAACCATGCCCAAAATTAGTTGCTTGCCCGAATAACGCAAAGTATTTATCAAAAAAAGATTAATAAATAATCTTCGTTAATTGATAGCCTTTTTTTCAATGTAAAATGAATGGATTTTGTGCTTTTCAATTCCATATAAAGTGCAGCTAATCTTCTTTTTTCCACCTTAGAAATACTGGTTATTTTCGACAATTTTAGATTTTCAGCATAGCCAGGAGTAATTGGAAGTTGTACTTCTAGTTGCTCCAAAACCAGAAGTACAAATTCTGGTTACGTTTCCCCTTCTCCACGAGATTTATGGACAAAAAAAATGGTCAACACCAAATTGGTGTTGACCATTTTTAAAATCCTGCTTGAGGTACGCAGAACCCCTCCCCGAACGAATCGGGAAGAGGTCTTGCGTGTTCTCAAGGGATTACAAATTTGCGTCTTAACATCAGTCAATCAAGATCATCATCTTGGTCGCTGAGTCTGTATCTGTATCTAGTTGGTAGTACAAGATACCTTTAGCAGTGAGTTCGCTACGCTCCAACTTGAATTCGTTGTAGCCTTTTGCAAAGTCAGCTTTTTGTACCTTAACTACTTTTCCAGAAACATCAGTTATTGTCAACTTAGCAGTAGAAGCTTCAGGCAGTGTGAAACCAATTACAGTGGTCTTACTGAATGGGTTCGGTGTATTTTGGTACAACTCGAACTCAGCAGCAACAGTAGCACCGTTGAAAGCCAACTCAACGTCGAGTAACTCGCCGTTGGTGTTGTAAGCTTCAGCTACGGTGTAGCGACTGTTTACAGTAATCGCATTGCTCAATTCCACATCTTGGACAGCATTGAATACAAGGCTGAAGATTACTTGGTCGCCAGCAAGGTTGACATCGTTGTCGTTCCAGCTTGCAGTAATCACACCTTCTTCAAGCAATGCCATGCCGAAGTTTTCAGCACCAGCAATTGCAGGAGCTACTTCAACAAATTCGACTGCATTTTGGTCAAAGTTCAAAGTGAACTGGTAACCAAGTACATCGAAGTCATTTGCCTTGAAATCTACTGTGTAAGTCTCACCTGCGTTCAGTTTCTGCTCTTCAACGTTGAATACCAGTGAACCAACAGTGTTACGATCTTCACCTGCGTCGGCGAAGTTAGTTTGAGCACTGCCGTTTACATCACCGATCTTCACAGCTACGAAGTCAGCATCAAGCACTGATACATCAACATTGTTGTAGTTAGAAATCTCCGGGAAGATTTCAGCCCAAGGATTATTAGCTTGCGGGAAGCTATAATCTTTATCAACAAACCTCCAAGAAGTGTTGCTTGGGAAGCTATCATCAATGTAAAGTATCAACTTGCGAATCTGAACAAGGTCAAATGTTGTCACTGAACCTGACTTGTTGGCATCAGCAGCGATCATCTTATATGGTGAATCAAGGAGACTCACACCTAAGATGTGCTTAGTGATAATAACAAGGTCAAAAGTAGTAACACCATTCAAGTGGTCGTCATCTTTAGAAGGAGTAACTGTGAAGTCACCACCAGGAGTAACTGGGAATGAGAAGCTACCGAAATCATCAGTCATTACTGACATTTGGCCTGCGCCACTCAACTGTACGTCAACATCCTGGACACCTTCGTTATCTTCAGTGTTGATAGAACCGCCTATATTTACTACAGATGGATTATTACACTGATTCATATTAGCTTGTACATTGATTACTGTTTCGCAGAAATCTTGGTTACCTGCTTCGTCAGTTACCCAAATCTCAACAGACTGTTGTCCAACGTGATCACAGTTGTAAGTTACACCGAGATCATTTGTGTTGGCAGAGAATGAGAAGATCAGATCTTCAGGAGCGGTACAGTTATCGAAGCTGTTCGCATCGAGGTCAACTGCCCATATTTCAACCATAGGCTCATCACCTGGATTGACAGGAACCATCAATTCTACTACGATACCATTCTTACAGTATGGAGTTGGCTTCTTACAGTCAGCTACCGTTACTGTTGTTTCACAAGCTGTCTGGTTATTGCAATTATCCATTGCAATGTACTTAACGTTGTAAGTACCAGGAGCTACGTTGAAGAATGGACCGAAGCCAGTGCCAAGGTCACCAGTTACTGAGAAGGTAACAAACGAGCTACATTCATCAATATCCGGAGTTGGCAATGTTACGTCTACGTCGCAAGTATTGTCACCAATACATACATCATCAATGTCACAACCGTTTGTGAATACAGGATCAACTGTATCGTTCACTTTGATTGTTTGCTGGTAAGTTATATAACCATCCCATGGATCTGAATCAGGATCTGAATCAGGAGAAGTATTATCAGTAGCTTCGTTTGCGGTTGGCAGGTTACAGATAGCCCAGCTATCACGGAACGTGCGGTCATCGCAATCGCCATCTCCGTCAAGATCGCATTCCAAGCCAACGATTGACAAGCAACCGGCAAGGCGCATATCCAATTCGGAATCTTCTGTTACTTCTTGGTCAATTTCGTCACCAACTACACACCAGTTGATTACTGTCCACTGGCGTACCAGTTTGTAACAAGCACCTGGTACATCGGTGAAGATTTCATCTTCGTAAGAAACTGCAACAAGTTCGCAAGTCTCGTAGAAGATTTCTGGCTCACCAAAATCAGGAGGAGTAGTACCACATTCAACGTCGAGGTCAACTGGGAACTCAACTACGAAGTCAGATACATGGTCAACCCAGATAGTCTGGTTACAGTTCTGAGAACTGTTAGAGTTACCAGAAGCATCCATGGCAGTCCAAGTACGGCGTACAAATCCTTCGAGGCACTGGTCAAGGTTGATCGTTACATTACATGCAACGTCAGGATCACAGTTGTCGAGATATACTGCATCACCGAAGTATGCTGAAATGATGTCGCATTGTTCCTCATCGTCAGCAGCGTTAGCCAACTGAGTTTCGAAGAATTCAGCGTACCAGTCGCAAGATACCCGCTCAGAAGCTGGGCAACTTACCAATACTGGAGGCGTCTTGTCATTCACATTCACTTGAACCATACAATCGTTGGTGTTACCGAAGCAGTCAACTGCACGGAAAATAACCATTGTCGGAGCATTGTCAATGTCACAGCAATTGAACGATACGCTTGGTCCAAATGATGTAGAACCACAAGTAGATTCCATTCTGGCTACCAACATTTCTTCAAGGCAGCAACCATCCCATGAACCATCGTCGAATGTTTCAGCAAAAACAACTGCTTCACCATTGATACCGAGGTTCACATCAGTAATTTCATCACAAATTGCAATTGGAGCAGTATGGTCTTCAACCATTACTGTCAATATATATTCAGTGATGTTACCACACTGGTCTTCTGCACGGTAGACGATTTCGTAAGGACCTCCAAGTGGCAGACCTGGAGAAGGCAAGATGCCTCCGTTAGTCGTGTTGCCAAGTGGTGTTTCAACTGAAACCTCTACTAAGTCATCACATACTGCATCTATGGTAGCAAAAGGCACATAGATAGCAGAACATGCGTAATGTGGCATGTTGCCTGGCTCAGTAGCATTCAGTACACAGTATCCTTGTGAAGTGTAATCGTAGCAGTCAACAGTAATTACTGGAGCGAGGTTATCAACTTTGATAAACTGCTCAAATACAGTTGCTGTTGGATTACCTGGTTCTGGACACCAGTCGAACAAGGTCCAAGTACGTACTACTTTGTACTCATTAGCACAAAGGTTAACCAACTGATCGTTGTAAGTAAGACCCAAGTTACAAATACCATTGTCAAGGAGGTTCAATTTACCATGAACATTGTCATTGATATAAGGCCATCCAGTGATATTGGCACTGTAGTCCGAATCAACCAGAGCATCAAGGTCTGGATCGTTACAAGCGATAATAAAGTTATCAGGCCATACTACATCGTCAGCCTCACCACGTTTCCACGTGATAAACTGCTCACATGAAGTGAAGTTGCCCCACTCGTCTTCAACAATAAATGTACGTACTATATCCGCGATCAATGCTGGGTTAGCAGCGCAGTCGTAAACTGTATAGTCATCATTGAAAGTCCAAGAGTTGCCTTGACAATTCAATGGTAGGATTGCAGAACAATCGGTGGCATCTGGATGACCGAAGTACAACAATGAATCGCAAGAACCTGCAGGTACGAGGTTACCGTAGTAATCCTGTGCTGGCCATCCTGGATGTCCGAATGGCACCCAGTGAACAACACTATCAGGATCAACAGTACAAAGTACTTCCACATTAGGTGGACAAGTAATCACAGGATCGTTCTTGTCTTCAACCGTAATAGTACCCCAACAAGTGTTTCCACTAATTGGATGAACCAAGATGTAGTTCAGCGTAATACCAATATGGTTGCTGTTGACTACATTCACTGGGTTCAGTGGTATACCGTTAGGCATGAACAGATGTACAGTGTAATCGTCGAAGCAAGCGTAAGAACCTTCCAATACCTGGTCAGGATAGATTTCACTTACACAATCTGCGTCAATCGTTAGATTGATAAGATCGTTACAAGTAACCTGAGAAGGCGTAGAAACAATCTGGAAGATTTCATCAAGTGATTGCTCACAACCAGGATCCAGTTTAGGATCATCTGTGTCAATCAATACACCGTTAACGGTGCGGAAAGAAGCGGCAGTACCGCCATTAACCACAACTGTAAGTGTATGCTGACCAAGACCAAGATTACTTGCATCAAGGTTAGCTACTAGTACTCCGTCAATAAAGTACTCAATTGACGTGTAAGCATTCGATCCAGCAAACAGATCTGTTACAATTGGAACAAAAGCATCTGTTCCAAGACAAATTTCGCTTGGCAAGTCAATAACTGGTGTTGGATAGTGGCATACATTCGAGAATGTAAATACTTGACCAACATTGTTCACCAACGTTACTGAGAAACCAATTGCATCAACGTGCCTTGCATCCAAACGGTAGAAAGTACCGTTACCGACTGTTGATAAGACAGTACCTGCTGGCAATGCAAATGGAGCCGCTGGAGGAGCAGGACTTGAAGTTGTGTAAAGTCCGATTGAACTTTGAACTGTCCAAGTCTGGCCGGCCAAGCTCTGAATCTGTAGTACTTCACCAAACTGTCCATTCTCCAAGTTAGTTGCGTTATCCAAGCAAACACATGGGTCAGAACCATTGATGTCGTAAATAGGTGTACAAGGTGCAGCACCTTCAATTACTTCTACATTGATCACACAAGTAGCAGTGTTGCCACATGGATCCATGATGGTCAAAGTAATGGTGTTATCACCAAGGTCACTACAGTCAAAGTCAACCTGGCTGGCAGTTACCGTTAGGTTAGCAAATCCAGCACAGTTATCAGTTGTTCCAGCAATTACAACAACCGGATCAATAGATGCATTACCAAACAGATCAAGAGTGATCGATTGGTCAGCACATGTTGGTGTAGGAGCAGTAGTGTCCTGTACCGTAATGATCTGAACATGAGTCCTTACATTTCCAGCCATATCAGTGACTGTCCAAGTACGGGTCATGGTGTAATTGTAGAAATCACATGCATTAGGATCCGTACCTTTTGTACTTACTCCTGTAAAGTTGATAACCAAATCAGCAGAAGCTGTACAGTTATCATAAACATCGTCATTTGTCAATACAAATGGAGCAGGAACATTGTCACATTCTACTGTAACATCTCCTGGCATTACAATGTCAGCATCAAACTCTGGTTTCTGTGTATCAACTACAAGTACATCGAATGTACAAGTATTTGCATTTCCAGATATATCAGTTGCAGTGTAAGTAACGGTCATTGAAGTACCAACTGGTACAGCAGTACCACTTGCTGGGCCACCTGTTTGAGCTACCAACTGTATGTCACAGTTATCAGTAGCTACAGGAATAGACCAGTTCAGTTTACCTGAACAAACATCAACATCGTTACCCACCATTACCATTGTAGTTGGGCAGTTAACAAAAGCCGGAGCTTCTGTATCCGCTACATCAATAGTAATTGTACACTCTGCAGTATTACCAGCCGCATCTGTAACTGTAAATCCTACAGAAGTAGAACCTACTGGGAACTGTGCACCATTCAATGAATTGCTCTGAGGAGCCATTGCATAGTTATGAGTAATGGTATAAACATCACAGTTGTCAGAAGCAGTTGGATCAAGACTTGTGTCCGTTACTTTGTAAGAACACTCACCTGGATCTGTACCAAAGCTTGTTGCAGCAGCGCTACAAGTGATTACAGGATCAACGGTATCATCAACAGTTACAACTTGTGTAGCTGAAGTAGTATTACCAGCGGCATCAGTTGCTACCCAAGTACGGGTAACTACAAGTCCGCTACCGAAGTTGATTGTAGTAATTGTTTCACTGAAATCAACAAACACTTCATCACAATTGTCAGTGATAGTTGGTGTAACCACTGCTGGAATTTCGTCACCGCAATTAACAGTAACATCCGCAGGTACATCTGTAATCACTGGAGCTTCATTATCATCAATTGTAATTATCTGAACTACTGTAGTGCTGTTGCCAGCTTCATCAGTAGCTACCCAAGTATTAACTATTATTTGTTCGTCAGTAGATTGATCAGTCGTAGTTATTTGACTGAAATCAACTGTGAATTCAGAACAGTTATCAATGAATACAGGAGCAACGATTGTTGGAATGTCGCTTCCGCAATCAACTGTATCGTCAGCAGGTTGGCTAACAATCACAGGTGCTTGATCATCATTGATTGTGATGGTCTGGGTAACTGTGGTGCTGTTGCCAGCCTCATCAGTTGCCACCCAAGTGCGCACGAGGACTTGATTGTCAGTTGAGTACTCATCTTCAAGTACTTCGCTGAAATCAACCGTGAACTCACCACAGTTATCAGTAAATACTGGTGCTACAACTGCAGGAATATCACTTCCACATGTTACCGTTTCATCAGCAGGCTGACTAACTATTGCTGGAGCTTCTGTATCAAGTATAGTAATGGTCTGAGTAACAGTCGTGCTGTTGCCAGCTTCGTCTGTAGCTACCCAAGTGCGAACCAAAACTTGCTCATCTGATGAGAATTCATCAACGATTACCTCGCTGAAGTCAACAGTGAACTCATCACAGTTGTCAGTGAATACTGGTGCAACTACCGTCGGGATGTCGCTTCCGCAATCAACAGTCATGTCAGCTGGTTGGCTAACGATTGCTGGTGCTTCACCGTCATTGATGGTAATAGTCTGAGTAACAGTCGTGCTGTTGCCAGCCTCGTCAGTTGCTACCCAAGTGCGAACCAATATCTGCTCATCTGATGAGAACTCATCAACGATTACCTCGCTGAAGTCAACAGTGAACTCTGTACAGTTGTCAGTAAATACTGGTGCAACTACCGTCGGGATGTCGCTTCCGCAATCAACAGTCACGTCAGCTGGTTGGCTAACGATTGCTGGTGCTTCACCGTCATTGATCGTAATTGTCTGAGTAACAGTCGTGCTGTTGCCAGCCTCGTCTGTCGCTACCCAAGTACGAATCAATATCTGCTCATCAGTTGAGAACTCATCAACGATTACCTCGCTGAAGTCAACAGTGAACTCTGTGCAGTTGTCAGTAAATACTGGTGCAACTACCGTTGGGATGTCGCTTCCGCAATCAACAGTCACGTCAGATGGCTGACTTGTGATTGCTGGTGCTTCCGTATCATTGATGGTGATGGTTTGAGAGTAAGAACTCTGGTTACCAGCCTCATCAGTTGCGACCCAAGTACGAACCAAGATTTGCTCATCAGTTGAGAATTCATCAACGATAATTTCGCTGAAGTCAACTGTGAACTCTGAACAGTTATCTGTAATCGTTGGAGCAACTACCGCAGGTATATCACTTCCACAATCTACTGTTGCATCAGCAGGTTGGTTAGAGAATACTGGAGCTTCTGTATCCAATACCGTGATTACTTGAGTAGCAGTGCTGCTGTTGCCAGCGGCATCCGTAGCGACCCAAGTACGGTGGATTACTTGCTCGTCAGTAGAGAACTCATCAACGAGTGTTTCGCTGAAATCTATAAATACTTCGTCACAGTTATCCGTAATGGTTGGATGTGTAACAGCAGGAATATCAGATGCACAAGTCACGGTGATATCCTGTGGCACATTCGAGATAACTGGATCAGTATTATCATCAATGGTAATTACTTGAGAAGCAGTTGCTGAGTTTCCAGCAGCATCCGTAGCAACCCAAGTACGGGTCAATACTTGCTCATCAGTAGAACCATCTGTTGTAATTACTTCACTGAAGTCAACAAACACTTCATCACAATTGTCAGTGATGGTTGGATGGACAACAGCAGGGATGTCAGTACCACATGTTACTGTCATGTCCGCTGGGACATTCGAGATAACAGGATCGGTATTGTCATCAATGGTAATAGTTTGAGATGCAGTTGCTGTGTTTCCAGCAGCATCTGTAGCAACCCAAGTGCGAACCAAAGTTGATTCATCAGTTGAACCATTATCAGAAAGTACTTCGCTGAAATCAACAAACACCTCACTACAATTGTCAGTGATGGTTGGATGAACAACAGCAGGGATGTCAGTACCACATGTTACTGTCATGTCCGCTGGGACATTCGAGATAACTGGATCAGTATTGTCATCAATAGTAATTGTCTGAGATGCAGTTGCCGTATTACCAGCAGCATCAGTTACTACCCAAGTACGAACCAAAGTTGACTCATCAGTAGAACCATTGTCTGAAAGTACTTCGCTGAAATCAACGGTATACTCATCACAATTGTCACTGAATGTTGGATGGACAACCGCTGGGATGTCCGTTCCACAAGTTACTGTCATGTCCGCTGGGACATTCGAGATAACAGGGTTAACATTGTCAAGGATCGTAATAGTCTGTGAAGCAGTAGCAGTATTACCAGATGGGTCGATCACATTCCACGTGCGTGTAAGTGTCGCTTCGTCTGGAGAACCAAGGCTAACCAATACTTCATTGAATTCAACAATCGCTAAGCAGTTATCTGTAATGTTCGGATGAACTACAGCTGGAATGTCAGTTCCACATACAACTGTCATGTCCGCAGGGACATTAGCAATTACAGGATTCTCCGTATCGCTGATTTCAAGCTGAATAGTACAGAAGTTCTTATTACCAGCAGCATCGATTGATGTCCAAAGTACATCAGTAATACCAACTGGGAATTTAGCACCAGCAAGCGAGTTGCTAACCAATGCATAACCAGGAGCTACTGGATAATCGTGTGTGAATGAAACCACAGCACAGTTATCAGATGTACCTGCATCAAAACCAATACCAGGCATTGTAAAGCTACATACACCAGCATCATTATTGGCAACCCTTACAGCAGGATCACAAACGATTACTGGCATTTCATCATCAAATACAGTGATCAGGAATGAACACTGATCTACATTATTGCCTGATGGTGTATCTTCTGCTTTCCAAGTTACTATATGTTCTCCAACTGCAACATTCCATCCTGACGCAGGACCGCTCACCCGTACTGGCAAGGCAGTACAATTGTCTTCAACGGTAGGCGTAGGATAGTTTACAATCGCAGCGCACTGACCTGGGTCAGTTCCAACATATATGTTACCAGGACACTCAATGTCTGGAACGTGGAAGTCTTTCACTGCAACGTCAGCTTCGCAAACCGTTTGGTTGCCAGCGTTATCCGTTACACGCAATTGAACTTTCAGTCCTGAAACATTTGCATCATCGCAATCCAATACTTTCTGTGGTTGCCAGCTATCGCCAGGGAGACCAGGAGGAACACCTAAGCGTACTTCCATGAAGTCAATTCCACAGTTGTCATAACTTCCATTATCTATATCATCAGGGTTTACGAATACCTGACCTGAACCATCCAGTACAAATGTCTGAGTAACCAGACAGTTGGCTACTGGATTGGTAGCATCAGTGATCGTAACCGTGAAGGTACAAGTAGGTCCATCGTTATCGCTCTGGTCAATGTAGTTCCAAGTCACGGTTGTTACACCGACTGGGAATATTGCACCTGAAGCCATACCGTTGGTCAACGAACCAATAAGGTTGTTGCCATCACAGTCATCATTCCATGTTGGAGTAGCATAGTTGATTTCCATGCCACACAAATCGTGCAATGGGCCAGCAGGAGTGGCGTTAACGATATTTACAGGACAAGAAGCAGTCGTTGGCGCACTGTGTAGAATCGTAACGATTCCAGCATCAGAAGCCATACATGCTCCACCCGGAGGATTAGTACCTACCGTGTAAGTCACATTGAATGTGAAATCTCCAGTAGCTGGCTGTGGATACGTTAGTATGTCACCAGCAATGACTGCACCGGCAGGGCCAGAAGCACCTGTACCAGGAGCAGCGCCACCAGTGAAAGAGAAGACACCGCCATCGTCAGTGGTCGCACCGAACATAGCGGTGAGATCAATCTGCGTATTGGCATCATTACACTGAGTAATATCATTAAGCGTTGCAACTACATCGTTGTAAACACGGATGGTATGACACTGAACAGCATCACAACCAGCACCGTTTCCAACTGTATAGCAAACGCTTACGTCTACAAAGTCATCGCCATTCGCAAGAAGAGCAACGATCGCTGCAGCACCTGGGTTGAATTTGTAACCAGGATGTGCTGGATCAAGCTCAACACCAAGTCCAGTGAATACACCATTAGGTGTTCCTGTCACTCTTGCATCCAAATCAACGTCTGGTCCGCTTACGCAAACAGGACCGAATGAATTCCAACCTGCCAAAACAGCAACGTTGGTTTCGGTGATTGTCAAAGTATGACAAGTTTGAGTTGAACACTGACCAGCGATTGCAGGTAGTGGCCCACAAGCTGGATAGTCAATTGTTTCAGTCAGACATACTTCAAAAACACCAGCACCTTGAACAGTTACCGTTGGCTCTTGAATAGCAGCATTACTAAAGGTAGGTGCATTCAGAGCTGGAGTTACCGTCCATGCGTAGTTAAGGGTGCCATTTGTTCCAAATGTCTGGCCGTTATACTCGGTCGGAATAGTAACAGATCCCGCTATTCCATCCCAGCAGATCTCCTCTGCCATGTCGTAAGATGGATTAGGCGTTTCTGTTAACCTCAACCAAGTATTCTCAGTATCCAAACAAGGTGCAGCAGCAGCTGGAAAAGAAGATACTGTATATTGGATATTGTAGCAGCCAGGAGGGCCGTCCAACTGATCGTTGAAGATACCACTACCAGCAGGGCCACTCAATAATGACCAAGTACCGTGAGGTGTGGAAGTTGGACCTTGCAATACAGAAAGATCAACCAGTGGAATAAATCCATTGGTATTTGCCTCTTGGCAATTGTAAGTAACAGGAGCAATCAAACCCGCATCCACATTTTCCCAAACAATGATGTCCTCACAATGAGTTTGTGTACAATCCGTATCACCCGTTTCAACACAGATAGTATAAGTACCTGGCTGGCTTGGTGTGAATACGCCTGTAATACCATTGTCAACTACATCACCTGTCAGACCTCCGAACCATACAACTTCATCAGTTAGATCCAATGAAGGATGTACAGCAGTCAATGCCAATGGAATACCAGCAGGGTTCACATCACCAAAACAAACTTCGTTTGGAATAGTGAAAACTGGGCTACCAGCAGCGCGAACTTCAAAGTTCTTAACTACTACCGTTGGAGTACAGATTCCAGCTGGATCAATTAAGGTATATATGATCATGTGGGTCCCTTCTCCGGCAGCCGCAGGGTTGAAGATTGCAGTAATGCCATTTCCACCATCAATAATAGTTCCCACAGGGCTTGCTGGAGCAGCATATGATCCGAGCGCACCACCGATTGGTGGAATACCACATGAATGGAAGGTACCAGAGTAATTCAACATTGTCGGAGCATCCGTCACACACATTGGTGAAGGATCGGTAAAGTCTCCAACATCTGGTTTCTGGCTGATATTGATAACAACTGAGTTGTTTACAACATCTGGCAAACAATCAACCAAGGTATAGGTTATGGTCAAAGAACCACAACCACCGTTGTATTCATAACTGTTCGGGTTGTTGACACCTTGCAGCATTGGTGTTGCAACGACTGTGAATGTACCACCTGGGAAGGCAGTAGCAGCCAGGTAACTGGCATAGTCGATCACATCATCAGGGCCTAAGCAAAGACCAACAGGGCCCGCAATCATATCGTTTTGGTTGTCAGCGAAGTCTTCAAGCACAACGATGTCGTGACATTCAACTTCTTCACAACCAGGAGAACCTACCGTAACACAGACATTGTGTACACCAACGCCAGCAGATGCTGGGTTGAAAGTACCTGTCAAGTTAGGGCCATCTCCCACGCCTTCTCCTGTCCAAGTCACATTGCCGTTCACAAGGTTGTTTACACCTTGATCGTTCAATGTACTGGTCAAGTTAAGGATAACGATTGGTCCACCTTCACAAACTGGCGTATTAGGAATCCATGCTGGATTACCTGAAGCGCATACCCTTACTACCTGTGAAACAGAATAGGCAGGGCAAACAGCAGGCGTATTGTTTGTAACGGTCATTGTGACAGTCACATCAACACACTCACCAGCAAGTGGGCCAGCAGCAGGATTGAATAAACCCGTAGCTGCATTGGTCACAAAACCAGCAGGGCTACTTGTGAACGTAATCGCAGCGCCAGTAGGAATGCTTGTAGTTGATGGAGTAACTACTCCACCATCTTGGCACATACTAGCAGCAAGCGCAAACTCACCATAAGGCTTCTGGTCAATGGTAATAACCACTTGGTCGGTTTCAATATTGGCATCACAATCGGTCACAGTATATGTAACTGTCAATGTACCATCACCTCCCAAATACTGCCAAAGAGCACCGTTCAGCATGCCTGTAACAGCACCGCCGGTTACAACACCGAATGTACCGCCAGGAATAGCACCAGGTTCCAACAGGCCACCAAGGTCAAATACCTCGTTCATGACCAAACATTTGTTGAAATTAGGTGTCAAGGCAGCTGATGCAGCTGTCAGGTTTGGATTCACTACAATGTCAACACAGTAATTTGACTGGCAACTACCAACACCTGTTTCTGCACAAATGGTGTAAACACCAGGTTGAGCGTTCATGATGATGTCAAGTGTACCACTTGCATCGGCATTGTCTGTAACAGTCACATTCGTACCGTCACCACCGTACCAATTAACCCGCTCGTCAGGAGTTGGGTCTGTGCCTGGGGCACAAGCCGGCCACGCTGGCAAGACAGTAGTCAAATTAAGTGCTTGGGAAATCGCTGCTGTCGGACAGAAAGGCCCGGCAGCTACGGCAAATGTTGGATCATCCGCAGGAGCTACAAAGATTGTAGTCTCAATAGCCTGGAAACAACCAGGTTCTTGCGTTCCAACACCACCATTATCTTGATAAGTATAGGAAATCGTGTAACAACCAGGCGCCGCAGCTCCTGGATCAATTACCGCTGTTCCATTCATATTGTCAGTCAAGAAACCTGCTGGAAGTGCGCCATAAGCATAAGGTGGGTTTCCACCAACAAATGTTGCATCGCCAAAGAATACAGGTGTTCCTGTGACAACAGGGTTTCCTTGAATCAGGAAAGGAGCATCATCCACACATGTCTGAGCAGGCATGTTCAGAAGATTTGGCTCCGGATATTGACACATATTGGAAATAGACAAAGTAATATTGCCCGGTTCCACTGTAGTTGGGTCACCATCCGTATCAAGTGCTGGTCCTTGTACCTGTATGGTATATCCTTCTGCATCCACGTGTGTAAATGCAAGATAATAAGAACCAAAATCAGCATTCAATACTGTTCCCTGTGGAGAATTGTAAACAGTACATCCTCCAGGTATTCCACAATAGGTCAAGGCTTGCCCTGGCACCAAAAGGACACCCTGTGGACCAGGGGTCGTTTCTTCGTTTGCAGGACTTGCTGAAAAAGCACCAACGATATTTGTGGCCGCAAAGAATAAACCAGCTGGCAACGCTGCACCACCTGGACCAACTACGGTCACCAATTCCATGAATGTACCATTGTCGGCATTCACATCCGCATCGTCGTTACAGATACATGGATCGTTGATATCAAATTCAAATGGACAATTTACAGGAACAAATATGTTAACCGTACCAGATGTAATACATCCAGTCGTATTATCAGTCAATGTATAGGTCAAAGTAAGCGTACCGTCTGAGCCTCCTTTTGTAAGAGTCACAGTGGTATTTTCTGCAGTCATATCTGCTATAGCTCCTGTTACACCATTTGTTGCACCTGTTACTGCCCAGCCGTGGGTGTACATTCCAGAACCGCCAGTCGCATTTCCTTTCAGGCCAACAATTGCAGCATCACAAGCTGAAGTATTGTCGCCAACTGGAGCAGCCGCCAAAGTAGTAGGTGGTACGGTATAAGTAGCAGTACACATATCAGCAACTCCACAAGAAGTAGGAGTAGCAGTAAATGTTACCGTTGTTGTTCCTCCAGTACATACATCTGGAGCAGTTGGTACTGCTGGTGAAGTACTGATTGTCGTTCCACAGCCGCCAGTTGAACTTACAGATGCCAACCATGTAGCAAAATCTGCATTCACAACAGCTTGCGTTTGGTCAACGGAAGCTGTTGTATTAACAGGACAAGTTATAGCCACAGCACCGGCAGCAGTCACTGTGAAAGTTGCCGAACAGGTAACGTTAGGCTCGCAGTCGCTTGTAGCTGTCCATGTCACTGTCGATGCGCCACCGCATGCTGCAGGAGCACCAATTATGAGACCGTCGTGCGTCATTGCTGCACCACAACCACCACTGAGGGTAGCCGTAGTCAACCAGGTCGCAAAGGCCGCATCAATAGCAGCCTGCGTCTGGCACGAAGCTTCCGTTGCAGGGGCCGGGCAGGTTATCACAACCGGAGGAGCAGCCGTCACCGTGAAGGTCGCACTGCACATCGCAGGAGGTTCGCAGTCGCTGGTCACCGTCCAAGTCACCGTGGTCGCACCGCCACATGCTGGTGGGGCCACCATCGGTGGAGCATCGTTTGTTACCACTGGGTTGCAGCCGCCGCTGGTCGAGAAGGTTCCCATCCAGGTCGCAAAGGCCGCATCAATAGCTGCCTGCGTCTGGCACGAAGCTTCCGTCGCAGGGGCCGGGCAGGTTATCACAACCGGAGGTGCAGCAGTCACCGTGAAGGTCGCACTGCACGTAACATTGGCTCCACAGTCATCAGTAGCTGTCCACGTCACCGTGGTCGCACCGCCACATGCTGGTGGGGCCGCCATTGGTGGTGAATCGTTTGTGACAACCACGTTACAGCCACCAGTTGTACTTACAGTTGTTAACCAAGTAGCGAATGCCGCATCAATAGCAGCTTGAGTCTGGCACGATGCCTCAGTGGCAGGTGCAGGACAAGTAATCGCCAAAGGAGCCGCAACTGTATATCCGAACATAGTCGCATTAATTGGAAGGGCTACATTACCAACCTGGTTGACAACAGACACCATTGCAACATTACCAGCCGGCAGCAAAGCATTGTTCGCTACTGGGAAGGTAATCGTCACTTGCCCTGTTCCATTGGCAGGGACACCCGCAACGGAAAGGACTTGTGTGTTTGGTGGAATGTTGTTGGTATATAAAATACCCACATCATAAGGTCCGCTTGCAGCCGGCCAGTCGTCCATGGTGACGTGGAATACCACGCCGCCCAGGCCGTCATCGCAGGCACAAACAGACATTATGTCAATGACCCCGTCGCCAGGTATTACGAAAGGTGATGTATCCACCCCCGCAATAGCCAATGGCTGCACGACCATGACACTTTGTGCTTTCTTGAACATCTTCTCAAAGAAACCACCAGCCGTAGCTGTGCTCGTTGAAAAGACTACCAGAGAAAGCATGAGAAGAGAGAGCACGAATGCTTTGCCCTTCCCGAATTCCAAAAAGCTGAAATTCCCCGTTTGGGTTTTTTCTCTTGTAAAACTCGTTAATTTCATAAGATTACAATTTGTTTAAATGGTTTAATACTTAGGTTTTTAAGATAAAAACACTATACATATTTATTTCTTACGCCCACAAAAGGGGGCTGCTTGGACATGGCAAACGTTCACCAGTGAAACAGGAGGCATGTGTCGAAACACGAATTCCCCGGTACGCAGCAAGTGCGCCGAGGTTAAGATTTAAAGCCTGTTGCTCGAAAGACGTAAAGTCTAACATGGTTTTAACTGTTTGCTTTTACACCATTATGAGACCTGCTAATGTTTCAGAACCTGGAGGCTTTACCCTCACAAGCACCTACACATTAGTATATATGTACAATCGGTTTCGATTTCGGCTATTTGCCTTTAGCAGGCTCGCCTGCCCTGAATCTTGCTGGTGGAACGAATCCCAACCAAGGGCAAACAGCCATTTAGCCAACTGTACATTACCAAATGACGATAGGACAGCATATCCCTGCACGCCTTGTCAGGGTGCAAATAGAAATACCATCAGATCTTAAACATTATTTCAAAAACCTTATAGTCCTTAAAAAATGTCCTGTTGTACTTAAAATCGGTTGTGGGAAATAAAAAGGAATGACAAAACAGAGATAATCAATCAAAAAATTGATCTCTGAAAATGAAAAACTTATCGAATAGGGTAAATTTGGAAAAAGGATGAGTTTTAGAAGCAAACCCCCCTAGTGAAGAAAGTGTAAGTCTTGTCATTTCCATGAGATTATTGTCTATGTTCAACGGGACTATAAGAATACGATTCGTTTTAAAAACAGGCGCAAGTTATGGAAAATCTTTTAATGCCACAACCTTGCAACACTTTTTCTTGCACCAAATACAAAGAAAAAATTGTTTTTTTTCGTATTTGTATTAACATGAATTCGTTAATTCTTAACAATCAACAACAAAAACATTAAATGTAAACGACAGCCGCTTACAATAATATTAAGTTTTCTCATTTGAACCGGTCCTTTTCTTACCGATTTAGTATGTTTCAGATATGTTTCATAGAACATTCATAACCCACCTCCGGCAATCCAAAAACCCCGCCAAGCCCTTGGTTTTCATAGAAAAAACAATGATAATTTAAAAAATTATTTATTTGTCCCTAAATCTCCGTTTCAGCAACGTCCAAAGAATGAATTAGCAATTTACCGGTGAGCGATTCCCGAAAGGGCAAAGACACCAATTCATTTGAGCGCACAAGAATCCTGGGACAAAAGGTAATAACTCGTTCCAAGGCCATGGAGTTATAGGCGCCATTAAGTCCGATCAATATATCCTTTGGCAGCATGGCAACCTTATGGCACAGGTTTTGAACTTTTAAAGGGCATAATTGTCTTCATGGCATTATTGTAAAATCAAACATGATTACTTCCACATATATCGCTACTTGTTGTTGCTGTTGTTGTACCATTCCGCACTGGAAAGGCAATAGTGTACTGTGGTGATCGTTTGTAAACATCTGATTATCAATATCAAAAAAGGCCTTTCCGATCTGGAAGGGCCTTTTTTTTTGTGCCTGTTGAGAGGGGTCAGGAGTCAGTAAGACTATACCATTGTTCAATAAGGCCTGACTCCTGACCCCTCAAAAAAAATAACAAAATGACTGCTACACTTGATTTAAAAATATCGCCACTTGAAGAAAAGATACGCCACACAGGCAAGCTTGTTGGCAAAACACCTTTGATTGAAATAAAAAACCTGTTCCAAAAACCGGGTATTAGGCTTTTTGCCAAACTGGAATGGCAGCAAATAGGCGGCAGCGTTAAGTCAAGGCCAGCATTCCACATCATTAAGAACGCTTTGAGGAACGGCCTTCTGGGCGGTGGGCAACATCTGCTTGATGCAACGAGTGGCAATACTGGTATCGCTTATGCTTCCATTGGGACCGCCCTGGGAGTCCCTGTCACGCTTTGTTTGCCAGAAAACGCTTCCTCGGAACGAAAACAGTTATTGACTGCCCTCGGCGCAAATATCATTTTCACTTCAAAATTTGATGGAACGGATGGCGCCCAGCTAATAGCAAAGGAGCTTCATAAGGAACACCCTGACCGATATTATTACGCCGATCAATACGCCAACGATTTCAATTGGCGGTCACACTATGAAACCACAGCGCCTGAAATCTGGAAACAAACCCGTGGGAAAATCACCCATTTTGTGGCTGGGCTTGGCACCACAGGCACTTTTACGGGCACAGGAAGGGCACTCCGCAAATTCAACAGCAATATTAAATTGATCGCGCTCCAACCCGGCAACCCAATGCACGGCATGGAAGGTTGGAAGCACCTTGAAACAGCCATTGTTCCAAAAATTTACGACGATTCGATTGCAGATCGAATATTGGAGGTAGAAACATTGGATGCATATGATATGATGAAACAAATTGCACAGAAAGAGGGCCTGCTCATTAGCCCTTCTGCGGCTGCCAATTTACTTGGAGCGATTAAAGTAGCTGATGAGATTGAAGATGGGGTCATCGTCACTGTTTTTGCCGACTCCGCTGATAAATATTCCGAGGTGATGGCGCATGTGTTTGAGTGATGAGTTTTGAATGGTGAATGGTGAATGGTGAATGGTGGATGGTGAATGGTGGATGGTGAATGGTGAATGGTGAATGGCGAATGGCGAATGGTGAATGGTGAATGGCGAATGGCGAATGGCGAATGGCGAATGGTGAATGGCGAATGGCGAATGGCGAATGGCGAATGGCGAATGGTGAATGGTGAATGGTGAATGGCGAATGGTGAATGGCGAATGGTGAATGGCGAATGGCGAATTTTAAGTTCTGATAATCAATATTATAAATATAAATTATTATATAAATGGAAAAATACGGAATCATAGTAAGTAGAGAAGCTGAAACGGTCATTCGACATCATGGGCGGGAGGCATTTCCAAATGAATGTTGTGGTTTTTTGTACGGAAAAGAAGACAAGGAAAGGATTGTATTGCTGGCTATTCCAGTAGCCAATAATAAGGAAGGTGACCAAAAACGACGATTCGAGATTTCACCATTCGATTACATGAAAGCGGAGCAATACGCACTTAAAAATAATTTGCAATTGCTGGGGGTTTATCACTCCCATCCTAACCATCCAGCCATTGCTTCAAAACATGACTTGGCTGTGGCAATGCCTTATTTTTCTTATGTAATCGTATCGGTCATGGACGGTGAGGCTGTTGGTTTGAAATCATGGAGATTGACTGAAGCTCCAGAAAAATCTTTTCAGGAAGAAGCGATTAAAACAGAACACGAATTCATCTTAAGTAGTCGAGTTTAAATAGTTTCCAGTTTTTAGCGAGTTGAATTTTTTGAAGAGCAAGGCAAAAATTTTTAGCATAGCCAAGCTACGTTCAAAATTTTTAACGCCGCTATTCGGAAAAAGCAGCCGATAAAAGCGGAAATGATTTAACCTCGGCTACTTAAATATCTGAGTATCAAATTTTTAAACTAAATAACAAAAATTATCATGGCAAAAATTATCATTCCAACGCCTTTGCGTAAATTTACCGACAATGCCGGTATTTTTGAAACAAATGGCTCGACTGTAAAAGAAGCAATCAAAGACCTGACTTCAGTCCATAGTGGCTTGACCAGGCATTTGCTTGACGACAAATTCAAGATACGTTCCTTTATCAAAGTGTATCTTGGCGAAAATGACATCAACTCGCTCCAACATGAAGAAACTTCCATCTCGAACGATTCAGTTATCAGCATTGTCCCTGCCATCGCCGGTGGCTGCTGCTGCTGAAACGAGCACCAGCCTCGCCTATGAGCTTGACCCGGGCCCATTTTGAAATCAAAAAATGCAATTACCTAAAAACCAAGAGATTGACCTAATTTTCCTAATTTCTCAATTTCCAATAAATCATGCACCAAAACACAAATAAATTAAGTTCCGTAGAATTGTCCCGTTATGCCCGGCACATCACCATTCCGGAATTTGGGATGGAAGGGCAGCTAAAATTGAAAGAAGCCAAAGTCCTGGTCATTGGTTCTGGCGGCCTCGGAAGCCCGGTTTTGCTATATCTGGCAGCAGCGGGAGTTGGCCACATTGGCATCGTAGATTTCGATATTGTGGAGGACAGCAACCTACAGCGACAAGTCCTTTTTAATGTGAACGACGTCGGCAAGTTCAAAGCCGAGACAGCCAAGGCGCGCCTGGAAGCCCTCAACCCGTATATTGACATCGCCGTTTACGAAACCCGCTTTAGCACAGAAAATGCCCGCGAACTGGTCCAGCAATACGATGTGGTCGCTGACGGAACGGACAATTTTCCAACCCGCTATTTGGTCAACGACGCTTGTGTGCTGGAAGGGAAAACCAATGTCTATGCTTCCATTTTTCAGTTTGAAGGGCAGGTCTCCGTTTTCAATTACCTCAAAGAAGACGGAACCCGGGGTCCTAATTACCGGGACTTGTTTCCAGAACCGCCGCCTCCAGGCTTAGTGCCGAACTGCGCAGAAGGCGGCGTACTTGGTGTGTTGCCCGGCATAATCGGCTCCATGCAAGCAAGTGAAGTAATTAAAGTTATCACTGGCGTAGGCGAGCCTTTAGTGGGCAGGTTATTTCTTTTTGATGCAGCAAACTTCACGACGCGGATTTTGAAAGTGAGCAACAATCCGGCAACAAAAATAGAGGGACTTATCAACTATGAGCAGTTTTGCGGCATTGTACCACCTTCTGCTCAAAAAGCTGTCAAAGAAGTGAGCGTTCAGGAATTGAACGAGCTAATGATAAAAGGAAATGATTTCCAACTTATTGATGTTCGCGAACCTTATGAATTTGACATTGCAAACCTTGATGGAGAATTAATTCCGCTCGCTTCTGTCACCTATGCAGCCAATAAAATTTCACGCGATAAAAAAGTAATTATTTATTGTCGGAGTGGCGTGCGCAGCGCCAATGCCATCCGTGAATTAGAAACTCTTTTTGGTTTTGGAAACCTATATAATTTAAAAGGTGGAATATTGGCGTGGTCAAAAGAAATTGATAGCAGTGTTCCTACTTATTGAAGTAGTTATTAGTTATTAGTTATTAGTTATTAGTTATTAGTTATTTACAAAAAAAGCGACAAATCATACAAGTTGTCGCTTTTTTGTTAAACATTTACATTTCTAATTACATTACATCATATAATTTTTATAATTTTTTTGTATAAAACTGATTGTCTGTATTTTAAAATAATGAAAAAACAATTTTCAATTTTATTTAATAAGTATTTAATTTCAGAATTCCCGAACATTTTTCCAAAAGGATGGGAATTAAATTCCCATCCTTTTGGAAAAATGTTCGGGACAAAACACAACTTGTCTTGAATAATTAAAAGTACTGTCAAAAAATAATTAAACGAAACAGAAGTACTATACTTTCAATAATTAATGAAATGGTCATTTTAAATAAATATAAACCAATTCCATATCCTAATAACTAATAACTAATTTAAATCAATAAACTATTTTATCTTCTTTTTCTTTCCATTCTTTAAAAGCCTCCAACCCTTCATCTCTCATTAATTGAACGGCAGGTATTTTTCTTTCAGCAAGCGGTAATTCCATTTCTTTATAAATAAAATCATCGTCGAAATCGATCGCTGTTGCATCGGCTTTTGTACAGGCATAAAATACCTTTTCCGGCCTTGCCCAATAAATTGCTCCGAGACACATTGGGCAGGGTTCACAAGAGGTGTATAATACGCAATCATCCAATTGAAAATGCCCTAAATGTTTACAGGCGTCCCGAATTGCAACGACCTCAGCATGGGCAGTTGGATCGTTGCTGGAAGCAACCCGGTTGTTTCCCCGTCCGATGATTTTTTCATCTTTTACCACCACTGCTCCAAACGGCCCTCCTATTCCATTCCTCATGCCATCGGTGGCGAGGCGGATTGCTTCTTTCATAAAGTCCTTGTGTGACATAGTTTTTCAATTTCAATTTTTATTAAACTTTCCAAAAATAACCGTTTTCATCCAAACTACTATCTTTAGCCCCGTTTCAGATTTGGCAGTGATAGTTGAGGAACGCCAAACTGCTCACAAAATAAATAATAACTGGAATTTTGACATTAAAGACTATACAATACATTTTAAACGATTTATCAAAAAATCATTTCATAAGTTATTGATAATCAAATATTTTTTAATTCTAACGTCTATTTTGTCTAATGTCATAAGTCCAGTAAACCAATAAACATGGAACCTATTTTCACGAACGATGCAGTAGTTTTCGGTTTCCTTGCGCTAGTGCTGGGGCTAATTTTTTATACTTCAAAATTGGCCGGCTGGCAAAAATTCTACGGGATCATCCCAACCTTGGTGCTCTGTTACTTCGTCCCCGCCTTTTTGTATTGGCCACTGGGCCTCATTGCGCCAGAATGGTTTGACAATGACCTATTGGCATTTTTGGCCGAACGCGGCATACAGATGCCCGAAGGTATGTCATTTGCCCAAATTGGGGAATGGCTGAGGGCCAACGGCATCGACAAAACCGACTATGGCCAATTTAAAGGAAAAAGCCAACTCTACTTTATGGCTTCTCGGTATTTGTTGCCAGCCAGCCTTTTGCTCTTATGCATCAGCATCGACCTGAAAGGCATCAAGCGGCTCGGCAACAAAGCGTTGATTATGTTTTTCACAGCTACCATAGGCATTATCCTGGGCGGCCCGATTGCACTTCTTTTGATTTCTTATGTTGCACCAGCGGGCTTCATCCCTGCCACTCCTGATGAAATTTGGAGGGGGCTTTCAACCATTGCCGGGAGCTGGATTGGTGGTGGTGCCAACCAAGCTGCCATGAAAGAGATATTCGATGTCGGCGATTCTTTGTTTGGTACAATGGTGATCGTGGACGTGTTGGTGGCCAACATTTGGATGGCATTTCTCCTTTACGGGGCAAGCATTTCTGATAAACTTGACTTGAAATTGAAAGCCGATAATTCTGCCATAACTGATTTAAAAAACAAAATAGCTGCTTACCGGGCCAGTATAGAACGAGTCCCGAATACCCGGCATATGTTCTTGATATTGGCTGTAGCTTTCTTTGGAGTCGCACTTTCCCACATGGTATCCGATGTGGTGGTGCCGTGGCTTACCAACAATCACAAAGCAGCGCTGGAGGCCGTTCGGCTCGACTCTTTGATGAGTGGTTTCTTCTGGATCGTGGTCGTTTCAACCACCGTTGGCCTCGCGCTATCATTTACAAAAGCAAAACAGCTGGAAGGGGTCGGCGCCTCCAATTGGGGAAGCCTTTTCATTTACGTACTCGTGGCTACCATTGGCATGAAAATGAACGTGGGCGAAATATTCCAGAACATTGGCCTGTTCGCTATCGGGATCGTTTGGATGTTGGTGCATGTGGGGCTATTGCTTTTAGTTGCAAAAATTATCCGGGCACCATTTTTCTTTGTTGCAGTGGGTAGCCAGGCCAATGTCGGAGGGGCCGCTTCTGCTCCGATCGTTGCCGCTGCATTTAGTCCTTCTTTGGCCCCGGTTGGCGTATTGATGGCGGTGTTGGGATATGCGTTAGGAACATACGGAGCTCTGGTCTGTGCTTATTTGATGCAGGGAGTAGCAGGTGGGTAGGGTATGGGGAGACCCCGTCAGGTTGTTTTTTTTAATACGTTGTCCTCAACGTATTAAAAAAAACAACCTGACAGGTCTTAGTCCGAAACAGCATAATCTTTCCTGAATTTTTCCTTTTCCTTATTATCGGCATCCTTCGCATCGTGAACTATCTTAATGCCAAGCTGCCGCATAGCCCTCTGAGATGCAGTCTGTTCCGCACTTTTTTTGTTGAAATCGTCGGCTGTTGCTATCTTCTCGCCATCCACCAGAACCGCTACTTTAAAGCGGTCACGTTTCTCGAACTTGTACCTCGCAACGAGTTTATAAGCAACCGTCTGGCCGTTCTTCTGGCACCACTCCAACAACTGGCTTTTATAGTTATCGTCATAGCTTTCCAGTTCATGCACGTTCAAATAATTTCGCAGGATTTTGTTGACGATAAAATCGGTGGTGCCCATGTACCCTCTTTCGAGATACACGGCCCCGACCAAGGCTTCCACCGCATTGCCCAACATGGATCGACTCAGCCGGGTCTGACTGTATTCCTGCAACAGGACGTCCAAGCCCATTTTGTCGCCAATATTGTTGAGCGTGCTACGCTTGACAATTTTTGACCTCATTTTGGTCAGAAACCCCTCATTGGCATTCGGGTATTTTTTGAAAAGGTATTCCGCCACGATTGTGCCCAGCACAGCATCTCCAAGGAACTCCAATCGTTCATTGTTTTGGATGGCATAAGCCTTATCAGATGGGTTTGACTTGTGCGAAAAAGCAAGTTTGAAAATGGAAAGTCCCGAAGGTGTGAAACCCACCAATGGCCTTAGCTTTGCTGCAAAATTTTTTTCGCTACTAAAAAAACGGTTGTGAAAACGAAGAAATAACCTTAGCAAAAGAGAAGATTTTTGTTGGTGACAAAATGGTATTGTAACTGGTACATACCAAGTCCATCCCTGTTTTGACAAACAGAACCACATTATATCACCTCCAAATAGAAATGATAATTGAAGTTCAATGATTACCTATAAGTAATTGAAAACCAACAAGAAAGAAGGATGCTAAAGCGATTAGAAATGTGAAACGATTACCTTTTGCGGGTTATAGGTCAGGATTATTTCAAACATTAGAGCAACCCGTAACTCGCATTTTTAAAGGCATTGTTCTTTTCCTAATTGCACCAGTATTCCTTTCGGACTATGTGGTTTTACAGTAAACGACATTTAAAGAACAGGCAAATAATATACCTTCATCAACAACCGCCCGTTCACGTACTGCTCGCTCACCTATATATTTACCCCTCGTATTCTTTGATAATCACTGAGGCATTGTGGCCTCCAAATCCAAATGTGTTACTCAAAACTGCCTTGACCTTCTTCTCCTGCGCCTCATTAAAAGTTAAATTCAGGCGGCTATCCAAGTTTGGATCATCTGTAAAGTGATTGATCGTGGGGGGGACAAAACTATGATTTATTGACAACACTCCAGCAATGGCCTCAATCGCACCAGCTGCGCCTAAAAGATGGCCAGTCATGCTTTTGGTAGAACCTATGTTCATATCATAGGCCGCTTCACCAAATACTTTCTGAATGGCTTTCAATTCAGCTACGTCGCCGAGTGGGGTAGATGTGCCATGTACATTGATATAATCAATATCGCCAGGGTTCATTTTCGCATCTTCAAGTGCAAGTTTCATAACATTGGCTGCTCCCAGCCCTTCCGGGTGAGGGGCGGTAATGTGGTATGCATCTGCTGTGGCAGCAGCACCAACTACTTCACCGTAAATCTTTGCACCGCGGTTTTTAGCATGCTCTAGTTCTTCAAGTACCAATGTGCCAGATCCTTCGCCGAGCACGAATCCATCTCTTTCCGCATCGAATGGCCTGGACGCCGTTTTAGGGTCATCATTTCTGGTAGATAGGGCTTTCATGGCACTGAACCCGCCAACAGCAACTTTGGTGATGGCTGCTTCCGCACCCCCAGCAATAATAATGTCGTTCCTGCCCCATCGAATATAATCGAAAGCATTCATGATTGAATGCGTAGATGAAGAACAGGCAGAGACCGTTGCGTAATTGATGCCCCGGAATCCATATTTCATGGAAATCTGACCAGGTGCAATATCACAGATCATTTTGGGGATAAGAAAAGGATTATAACGTGGGATGCCGTTGCCCAAGGCAAATCCTTCTACTTCTTCTTCAAGTGTACGCATGCCACCGATGCCCGATGAGTAGATCACACCTACCCGGTCGAGGTCGATTTTTTCTATATCGAGACCAGAATCTTTAATTGCTTCTTCGGCTGTGATAATGGCATATATCGTAAACGGGTCCAAGCGCCGCATTTCCCGCCTGTCAACATAGTCCTGAGCTTCAAAACCGTTCAATTCACAGGCAAACCTTGCTTTGAAGTTAGTAGCATCAAAATAGGAAATATCCACAGCACCGCTTATGCCGTTCTGTAAGCCAGTGGTGTATTCCTTAATACTGTTTCCAATGGGGGTCAACGCGCCAAGGCCTGTAATGGCAACCCTTCTCATAAATTATTTTGAAAAGGTAATATTACCCTAATATATGAGCATATCAGGATAGATTGTTACCTTGTTTTGACGGGAATAGTTGGCAAATAAAATCCAGAAACCAACCAAGCCCTAAATTCTGCAACAAAATGTTACCCAAGGAAAGGGAAACCAAAGGCTAAGAGGATGAAAACACCAACATAGCCTTTGGGTTCATTGATCTAATAGCCGTTGGTTAGGCAGACTCAGATGCATTTTCGGTTAGATACCCAATGGCATCTCCGACTGTTGCAATATTTTCTGCTTCCTCATCAGGAATGGAAATATTGAAAGCCTTTTCCAATTCCATGATAAGTTCTACTGTATCAAGTGAGTCTGCACCAAGATCATTTGTGAAGCTGGCTTCAGGTGTAACCTCTGACTCTTCTACACCGAGTTTTTCTACAATGATAGATTTTACTCGATCTGCAATGTTAGACATAACAAATACGCTTTAAAGGTTATAAAAAAATTTTTGCAAAGAAAGACAAACTCCTTCGTTTCAAAAAATTTTTGCAGTCATTTTGACCTCCTGGACTTTTAACATCCGATATTGGACAGTGAATTTAAAGTAGAATACGTTAAATATAATTTTGTAAATCATTGATAATCAATTATATATATTTTTACTACCCTAATTCTATCTTTAAGACTTCAGCTGTTAATCAATAGACATACACAAGGCCAACAGCTTTACTTTCAAATGTCAAACTAGTGCCACCAGCTGCCAAGTCATTTTACGAATATATCAATGGCTATTTTTGACAAAACAGACAAGAGGTGTACTTTTGACAACCATACGAAATTGTCAAATCGACACTTAGTTGATTAGCGAAGATAATATACTAATAGTCAGATAAATAGGAATACAATATTTTATCATTTTAATTGAACACCGCCTTTTGCATGAAAGAAATACAGCATAAAAACACAAAAATAGTCGCCACTGTTGGTCCCGCTTGCAGATCATATGATTTGTTACTGGAACTGGCTAAAACTGGTGTGGATATTTTTCGCCTGAACTTCTCACATGGCGTCCATGATGACCACTTGGAGGTTATCCGTAGCATCACCCTTATTAACGAAAAATACAATCTTCATATCGGTATCCTTGCCGATCTCCAAGGACCAAAATTGCGGGTAGGCACCATCGCCAACGAGCCCCTGATGCTGGAACAAGGTGATGAGATTACCTTTGTAAAAAAGGAGTGCGAAGGCACAAAGAAGGCTATATACATGAGTTATCAGAAACTATCCAAGTCTGTGTCGCCCGGCGAAGTTATACTGGTAGATGATGGTAAAATAAGGCTGGAGGTCCTCCATACCAACCACAAGGATACAGTCAAACTGAAAGTCCTTCATGGTGGGCCGCTCTATTCCCGCAAGGGGGTTAATTTGCCCAACACTAAAATTTCTTTGCCTTCGCTCACGGTAAAGGACCGCAAAGACCTCGACTTCATCTTGACCCAGCCCGTCAACTGGATTGCGCTTTCTTTCGTGCGCTCCCCCAAGGACATGAAAGACCTTCAAAACCTGATCGACGAGAAAAACCACCCTGCCAAGATCATTGCCAAGATCGAAAAACCTGAGGCTGTCAAGAAAATTGACAAGATCATCAAGAATTCCAATGGCATCATGATCGCCAGGGGGGACCTGGGCATCGAAGTGCCCATTGAAGAACTCCCGGTCATCCAGAAAAACATCATCAAAAAATGCATCCAACGGGCAAGGCCCGTCATCGTTGCCACCCAGATGATGGAGTCCATGATGAAAAACCCTTCGCCAACCCGACCAGAAGTGACCGACGTGGCTAATGCCGTGCTCGATGGTGCTGACGCAGTAATGCTGAGTGGAGAAACTGCCGTTGGTGACCATCCCGTGCTGGTGGTGGAAACCATGGAAAAGATCATCTCAAAGGTAGAACACAATGAGGCTTATGATGTGGATTCACCCATGTCTGCTCCTAAGGCCGGTACTTTCCTCAGCGATGTTATTTGCCTAAACGCAGTGAATGTTTCAAAAGAAATCAAGGCCAAAGCAATCACCGGCATGACGGTGTCCGGCTACACTGCTTTTAAGCTTTCGAGTTGTCGCCCAAAGCTCAAAATCTACATCTTTTCAGAACACATTCACCTGCTGGCCACACTGAACCTCGTCTGGGGCGTGCAATGCTTTTATTACGATAAATACAATTCCACTGATGAGACAATCCACGATCTGGTGGAGATCTTGAAAAATGCTGGGAGGGTCGAACAAGGCGACCTCATTGTCAATCTTACTTCCATGCCAATCAATCGGCGACTGATGACCAATACGTTAAAAATTACGGAAGTTGAGTAGTTGTACGCCTTTCCTTTTCAATTCCACAATTTACAATTGACCGCATTGGGATTTGGGATTTGGGATTTTGTAAAATTTTTCACTGTTTGAAATTTTTAAAAATGAATCAAATATTTTGGTTCTTCACCGCCAAATAAATTTGGCAACCACATTGCTTTTAGCCCCCTATTTTCTTCTTCAACAACTGTGCATTCGCCGCCACTATTACTGTGCTCAAACTCATAAATACCGCCCCCACTGCCGGGCTTAAAACAAACCCCCAAGAGTACAACACCCCAGCAGCCAAAGGTATGGCAAAGGCATTATAGCCAGTTGCCCAAACGAGGTTTTGTATCATCTTGTTATAGGTAGCTTTCCCGAAGAGTATAAGGTTGGCGATATCCTTTGGGTTGCTGTTGACAAGGATGATGTCGGCAGTTTCGGCGGCCACATCGGTGCCCGAACCAACTGCAATTCCCACATCCGCCTGAGCAAGTGCGGGCGCATCATTGACACCGTCTCCAGTCATGGCAACAAACTCGCCTTTGACCTGTAGCTCATTCACGATTTCCACTTTTTGGTGGGGCAATACTTCAGCAAAATAGTCATCGAGCCCAAGCTGCTCGCTCACCGCTTTGCCCACCACTTCATTGTCCCCGGTAGCCATATAAACTTTGATATTATTGTCTTTAAAAGTCTGAATGGCCTCGACTGATTCTGGGCGGATTTCATCAGCGAGGGCGATGTAGCCTGCCAGTATTTTATCTATTAAAACAAATACAACCGTCTCGGCTGCGCTGCTGAACGCCCCATCCGGGACAGTGATATTTTCGTCTCTCAAATAACCGGGGCTGACCACTTTCACATCCTTGCCTTCCACGGTTGCCTGAACCCCTTTCCCAGTGATGGCGGAAAAATTTTCGGGTGCGGGAATAGCAAGGCCAAGGTCTTTTATTTTTTTCACAATGCCCACGGCGATAGGGTGTTCGGAGCTTTGTTCCAATGCACCTGCGAGACGGAGCATTTCATTATTCTCCAGCCCATTTTTCAGACTTTCGAAGCGGGTCACGCCAAAATCGCCTTTGGTCAAAGTGCCTGTTTTATCGAATACCAGCGCCGTGATCTTGCGAGATTCTTCAAAAGCCGTCCGGTTGCGGATAAGCAATCCGTTTTGGGCAGATATGGCAGTTGAAATCGCGACCACTAAGGGCACTGCCAGGCCCAGTGCATGGGGACAGGAAATAACCATCACCGTCACCATCCTTTCAAGCGCAAACACAAAATCATGCCCTAGTGCCAGCCAGGCGAAAAGGGTTACAAAACCTGCTGTCAGAGCAATATAGGTCAGCCATTTTGCTGCCCTATCGGAGAGGTTTTGCATTTTCGATTTGGTCTTTTGCGCCTCCTGCACCATAGTAATGACCTTGTTCAAATAGCTGTCCTTCCCAGTGTGTTCCACCTCGACTTTAAGCGAACCGTTCCCGTTGATTGATCCACCGATGACTTTGTCATTTCGGCCTTTACCAACTGGTTTGGATTCGCCAGTCAGCATAGATTCGTTGAGGTAGCTTTCACCCTCGACCACTATGCCGTCGGCAGGTACTTTTTCGCCCGGTTTTACCAAAATAATATCGCCACCCAAGATGTCCTCCAGTTTAACATCAATAACCTTATCGCCTTCCAGTTTATGTGCCTCAGAAGGCATCATGTTAACCAATAATTGCAGCGCTTTGGAAGCACCGAGCACGGATTTCATTTCAATCCAATGCCCCAGCAACATAATGACTATCAAAGTGGCGAGTTCCCAGTAAAAGCTATCTCCCGGCAGGCCAAACGTGGTAGCCGCCGAATAAAAGTAAGCAACCGAAATGGCCATTGCAATCAAGGTCATCATGCCCGGCGCCTTCTTTTTTATTTCCGTAATAAACCCTTTTATAAATGGCCGTCCTCCATAAAAATAAACGATGCTGGAAAGGGCAAAAAGCAGGTATTTGCTCCCAGCAAAATGCCAATCAAAGCCAAGCCATTTTTGTATCATCGGGGAAAGCAACAAGATTGGGACGGCCAATGCCAATGACACCCAGAACCTTTTTTTGAAATCTTCGATCATCATGCGGTGATGATCGTGGCCCATTTTTCCGTGTCCGGGATTGCCCCTTCCGTGTTCGTGCTGTGCATGTTTGCCGAGATTGCCTTGCATGCTTGTTGCTCCAGCATGTTTGATGTGACCACTCTCCATCGCCATTTCAAGGCGGTAATTCCCAGCTTTCGTTAAGGCCCCGTTCATGGTATTATCGGAAACATGGTGGTGCATATTGATGGTGGCAAGAGGCGGTTCCAGCGTCACATCGGCAGACTGAATGCCCTCTATCCCCTCCAATGCTTTTTTGACCGTTTGCACACAGTGACCACAAGTCATCCCAGAAATTTTATAGGTATGTTCCATCATGATTTTTGTAATTCTGCTATTTCCAAGTGATTGCCGAATCTATTTGGCGAACTTAACAAAATGGCACTTTGATAAATCCCGTGGTTCTGGTTTTCGGAGAGAGGTAATGGCGATGCTCACATGGCGCAGTGAATGTTTCATTTCAAAACCTGATTATTGTTGCACCAATACTTTGACCGCTTTGCGGTGGCCGTCAGCTTCCAAAACCACAAAATAGACACCCGTAGGTATCCCCATCGTGGAGAAATATAATTGTTGCTGGCCAGCCATAAAATCCTGGTCTGGGATTTCCCGTAAAAGCATGCCCTGTGCATTAATTAATTTCACAGAAATCATTTCTTTTTCCGGTAAGTCCAAATTGATGTTTATTTTATCAGATGCAGGATTGGGATATATTTTCAGGGATGCCCCTTCCACAAATATTTCACTTGCCGATACCAGGTCGCTGCCATTTCCAATGTACAGGTCATCTACATATAGGTTGTTGCCGCCGTCCGTCACGTTCACAACTTTTACCTGCACAAAGGTTTCGTCCTTATATTCATCCAAATTAATAAAAGCAGATTTCCACTGCGTGGAATCCGGTACAAAAGAAGTTGTTTGTGTTGGCCCGGTGGTCATTGCGTTTCCGGTTTTATAAAAAACCTGGGCAAACGTAGTCCCGCAATCGGTGGAAAGCAATACGAGCAGTTCGTCTGAAAAACTGGGGTCAGACCTTGCGTAGGCCCAGTTAAATGACATATAAATTTCGGGGTCGGGTGATATGGAAGTGAAGTCCAGGTTGGGCAATATTATTTCATCCACAGTGCCACAACAAATACTTGCATAATTGTCCATACGCATGGAATACATGCCCGAAGTAGAAGCCAAAGAATCGAGTACCCATGTAATGCCGCCATTGGGATTATTGATAGTGATGCCTGCAGGTGGATATAGTCCATCATCAAAATTTTCGGAATAAGACAGCGCATCTCCGATACCGGGCGAGCCGACATTGATATAAGAAGCGATGGTCAGACTATCGGTCGATGCACCGTCAGAAACAATTAAAGTCACATCGTATGTTCCAATTGTATTATAAATTACGGTTGGATTGGCTTCATTGGAAACAGCGGGATTTCCGCCGGGGAAAGACCATTGCCAAGTAGTGGCGTCATTAAGCGATATATCCATAAAATATACACTGTTGCCAAAACAAATATCCCGCGTAAGAGAGACAAAACCCGCGACGACCGGACAGACCACAGGTGGCATATAAACGGAATCGTACCCCGTGCCCAAAAGGTTGTCCGCCGACCAAATCTCTGTCCGTATTTCGTTCAAGGTGGACTGCATTCTTATTTTCTGGCCTTCCGTAAACATATTTTTGCAACTGCCCGGCGTGTAGTTCATGTAATTTTCCTTCAGGTCGTTCAAGTCGGGTACATCATTGCTGCAAGTATTTTTTGTGGTACAGCTAAAATTGGGTTCAAATTGCGGGGGCGTATCACAAATAAAATCGCCGGAGGTGCAAACATCATCGCCGCAGGCATTATTGAAAGTATGAAATACCCCAAACCAATGGCCTATTTCATGGGTAGTCGTCCGCCCCAAAAAATTGTTTGCCGTACCGGAATTGCCAAAATAGTTGTGCCGCACAACTATTCCATCAGCTTCTGGCGGACCGTCTGGGAATGAGGAATAACCGGCAACATTGCCGTTGATACTTTTTACTACATAAATATTCAAATAACGGGTATTGTCCCAAAAACTCAGTTCTTTGAGCAAAGCACGCTGGTAAGACTGGTGGTTGGCCAAAGGTGAATTGACCCGCACGATGCCATTGGTGCAGCGTCCGCCGGGATCGAGGTTGGCGAGGAAAAAACGGACTTCTGTGTCCACTCCCAAGCCGAAGCCGTTGGTGCCGGGCAATTTCCCAAAATCCTCATTCAGCACTTGTATCTGGTTTTGCACCTGTGCTTCCGAAATGTTCTCAGAACCGCCAGTATGGATGATATGGACAACGACAGGAATGGCTCTCACCGAGTCCATGGTTCGATTGCCTGACAATATGTTCTGCACGCCTTCTTGTATTTGTCGCTCGGCATCTGAGAGACTTTCGTTGTTGGTATATTCGTCAAAATAACAAGGGACTTGCTGGGCATTCAGGCTGCACGTCAATATTAGAAAACAGAAAAAGTAGATTGGTGGAAATTTCATCATATTTAATTTATTTCTCAAAAATAGTCTTGTTCATATTTTAAAATACCAGGAGCTGGCCTCAGTTTTTATCCTTCTGCAACAATGCCTGGGTTATCACAACCTCAAACTCATCCCGAAGCCCAGATATCGGCAGTTCAATGTTCAATTCTTCAAAACCGAGTTGCATTGTCATCCCCAGCATACAAGCATAAGTAGTCGTATTTCCAATATGGTGCAACTCGCCTTCTCCCCGTACCAATGATTTGGAATCGCCGACGGTCAGCCAGCCCTCCGTGGTGAATTTTATGGGTGGGTGGTCTTCCGTGTTTACGTATTCCAGTCCCAGTTTCCCATCAAAAACCACTTCCAATTTGTTTTTATCAAACATTTTATTCAATGAGTCCACCTCTGTTTGCAAGGATCGAATGGAAAACCGAACGATGATATAAGCAGTCTCATAATCAAGCATGACCCCAAGTTCATTGGTTTGCAGATGGAGTGGTTTTCCATCCAATTCCCCGTTGAGTTGGAGTATAGCACCTTTGGTATAATAGGTGTCCTCCTGGGCAAAGCCCATGCTACAAGCGGTCATTAAAATAGCCGTAATTAGAAATATTTTTTTCATGTCTATTAACATTTTAGAGAATGGGGATGAATAAGCTCGACTTTATTACTTTTCTTATCAAAAGATTCATGGAAAGCCTAAATGGGAAACAAGTCGTTTTACTAATCGTGAGATTAATTATCAATAAGGCATTAAAAACCCCTTGTTAATAATTAATCAGAGATGTGTACAAGCATTATGTTTAATGTGGACTATAGATAAATCTTCAATTTAAAAAGTAGTAAAGTCAAGCTAAGGAATTCAGATAAAATAGATTGACATTTTTGACTTGTCTTTTTCACACCAAACTTCGTTGAAAATACCTACCTGCCGGCAGGCAGGCAGGCTCGCCGTAGCTAAAGCTATGCCTGCGTTTTTCGCCTCGTAAGGTTTGAAAAATCCTAACCCAAAATTTGTCAATCTATTTTATCCGAATTCCTAAGAGAAAATTGGCTCACCTTATTTATTGCTTGTTAATATTAAAACATTAAATACACTTTTACCCCTTGGGCCGATCATACTGGCAGCAACCCGGAAGACTGCTATACGTATCATCTTTCGCCCTAAACTTGTCCGTGTCATGCCCAACAATTGCTACTTTTTTCTTGATATCGTCCAATGCGATGACCGTGTCGTCATATTTGACGGTCATCACTTTGGTATCCACATCCCAATCGGCAGAATGCACGCCTTTCACATTCGCAAGGGCACCTTCAATTCTGTTTTCACACATACCGCAGTTGCCATAAATTATAAAAATGTCAGTAAAAGCATTTACCGGTTCCTTTTTAATTTTGTTCGTTTTAGGACTGTGCCCGTAGTTGCCGTGGTCATGTTGCGCCTGTACCTGAACACTCAGAAAAAGAAAAAAACACAGGCTAATAATTGCACTTAAATACTTCATGTTAAATTATTTTAAAATGTTAAACAATATAAATTAATGCTTATGGGAATGCGAGGTATTTTCGAGGTATTTTCCCTCCACTCCAATTCCGTGCAAATGAGTCAAAGCTGCCCCGTAATGCCCCGCCTGGCCTACCGTATATGCCGAGCCCGCTAATATCATAGCATAAGGATCTCCCCCCATAATTTTCTTTTTAAAAAGAAATGACTAATGATCTTTAAAACAAGCGCCACAATGCTCGACCATTTGGCCCAGGCTGCATAATCTTCATGTAATGTCAAGAGTTGAGCAGCAACATCATTCAGTTCGGTAGTGTGCGGGTGTGCAAAATTGGACGCAATGTATGCACCACCTGCCCCTATCGCTAACAAAACCAGCGTCACCATGCTCAATTCTTTTCCCCAAATAAAAAAGGAAATTAATTGAGTAAAAAAAGCAATTAAAAGCAGCACAATCGGAAAATGCACAATCATCGGATGCTTACTCGGAAATTCACTCAATCCGGGATTTGTACTGGTGCTGAAGGGGGCAGCTTCTTCATGGATTTCATGCTGGTGATCGTCCATTGTTGCGGTTTCGGCAGAATCAATTGTTTCGGTCTGTTCTTCTGTTTTTTCTTCCCGGTCATCGTCGTTCTCGCCTTGAGCAAAAGCCGGTCCGCTAAAAATAAAAAGGCTTGCCGTGAATAAAATTAGGTATTTCATTTTTCAGTGTTTTAAACTTGATACAGAAGCAATCTTACTATCGCACCACATCAGATTAATTAAAAATGACCTGATAAAGGATTCCGAGGACTAATGAAACCAAAAGAATGACTACCAGATAGTTATAAATCCGTTTTGTTGCTGATGGCTGTTCATCACCTGTTTGACAACATTTTTTCATAGGTTTATTTTTTATTGTTTTAACGGTATCAGCCAGTAGTCGAATAATTTATCGCGGTTAAATAATTGTTCCCTTGTGCGGTTTAGTGATTATTTAATCACGGACGTTTTATTGTTTTCAATTTTATTGCCCCATAGGAACGATAAAAAAAATATGCTTCATCGGTGCCCGCTGCCAATGGCCATATTGGCAGCGGGTATCAATGGAATTGGCAATAAAATATAACTCAATTAATGGCTATGCCCATCGTGGTTATCGTCCTTTTTATATTCCATTCCACATACAGGACAGTTACCAGGTTCGTCGCTCCCGCTTCCCTCGCAATGCATCGGGCATACATATTCAGAGGGTGTATTTCAAAACTTCGGTCGTAACAATATGTATGTTAAAACAATCATTCATTAAATTATGAATATCAATCCATTACACAGATATTATTAAATTTTATGAAATATACACCGAAACTTTGAAATACACCCTATTCAGAAGTGTATTCTTTGCCCTGCTTGTCGGCATCGCTGTGGCCACTATTGCCACAAGATGTGATGGTAAGGCCTGTAGCTAAAAATGCCACAGAAAACAAAATCATTTTGAAATTTTTCATTATTAGAAAATTTGAGTGACTAAAAAATATTTTTAAATAGAGTGTTCAAAAATAAGATTTTTCCGTCCTTAAAATCTTTATTTTTGAACAACTCTAATCAACAATTAAAACCAATCATTAATGGTCATGTCCTTCATGGTCGTCTTCCTCAACCATTTTTAGATCCATTCCACATTTAGAACATTTGTCACCATCTTTTCCAGTAATTTCTGGGTGCATCGGGCAAGCATAAGTATGTTCTTCTGCTTCGCCTTCATGGTGGTCTCCATCAGGGCCAGCCTCATGGTTTTCCATGTTTTCATGCGAATGGTTACCATCGCCACCACATGAAGTCATTCCTATGGTAAATGCAAAAAGAGCGATCAGTAATAAATAAAATTTGAAATTTTTCATTGTTAAAAATTTTTAGTTAAAATAATGATTTAGTGAAGAGAAATAAATATCTTATTCCAAGATACGCCTCTATTTTTTCTTTTAAATGGACTTCAAAAATCAAGCATAGCTCAAGCAACGGTTGACTTTCTTAAGTTCTTTTAAAAGGAACAAAGAGCAAGAAGGTTGGGGTAAGTTATTTATACTTCTTCACTTGGTACCGGTCATAGAATAACCAACCTATTTGAGGCGAGCAGCTCCTTGGCCGTTACTTAGTTGCAATTAAATACCGTAGTGTTCCAATTTTTGTGTTCACAAAATCAAACTCGCTGATTTTTTCATCGGGCTGCGGCGACATATGCCCGATAAGTTTGACACGGAATTTTTTTTCGGGCATCGTCCAATCAATTACTTTATCATATAAAGCAGTTAATTGGTCGTAGCCCAAAGCGGGTATGAAATCAGTTTTGTCTTTCATGTTCTGATTTTCATTTAGACAACCAGTTTTAATGGTTATGCCCGCTCATCTTAGGAGCTTTTGCTATTGTCTCCATTGGCGGGTTTTTAAAATCTTTTGTAATGGTGTCCTTGACAACTCCACACTTTAGCATTTTGTCACCGAAATAAGGGTTTCGTATTTCATTTTCCTTGCTCAACCAATCTGCTCCTTTATTGTCAAATGCCATTGGACAATGCTCCACGTATAGCGTATTTTCAGGAACACCAAAAACCTTGATGGATTTAATTAATAGTTGCGAAAGAAAATCAAATTGCTTCCGTTGTTCTTTTACCTCATCCAGTTCTGATATTTTTTTACTGTGGGCCTGCATGGCATCGAGTTGCTCCATCCAGTAGAGGTGGGCATCGCCTTCTAATAAAGCCATTTCCACGGCAGACAATGCCTCCAAAATCTGATTGGCTGCGACAGTGGCATGTTCTTTATCTGTTGCCACAAGAGCATCTTTTAGCAATAGGTAAGCATCGGATACTTTGTCTAATTGCTGTTTGAACTCAATCGGCGTGGATTCAGTAAAATCCGGTAATTGCTCCGAGTCGCCAGTTTCTTTAAGCATCACATTTTTATTCATCATACTCGCCTGATTGTTTAATTGAGCAGCAGCATCAATCGTAAAACTGCCATAGGTCACGACCTCCTCCCCTGCTTCCAAGCCAGCTATCAATTGATAAGCACCCCCTAATCCGTCTCCCAATTCCACTTCCCTAAACTGATAAGATGGAATGGTCGTATCAGGTAATTTGACATAAACTACCGACCTTGTCCCCGTCCAAAGTACAGCTGATTTTGGAACAGTCAATTGGCTTTTGCTTACAGTTTTATTTGTCAAAATGCCATTTACGAACATTTCGGGTTTTAGCAACCCATTGGAGTTACTGACCTCTGTTCTCAAAGAAGCGACACGAGTGTTTGGATTGATAACCGGGTCAATAAAAGTGATGCGGGTCTTGAATATTTTATTGGGAACAGAAGGTGTCGTAAATTCAATTCTATCCCCAATCTTCATGCTCGACAGGTTTTCTTCATAAGCATCAAAAAGTACCCAAACTTTGCGCAAATTCATTAGGCCAAATAACGGTTCACCTTGTTTAAGGTAATCTCCGACAGATACTTTTCGATCCGTCACAATTCCCGATTCATCGGCATACAGCGTAAAGGTTTCTTGCACCTTGCCGTTTTGCTCAATAGCTTTGATAGCGGCATCCCCTATTTTCCAGAACCGCAATTTATTTCGGGCAGCTTCCAATAATCCCGAATTTAGGCCCTGTAATTTTAGCGCTTCCAAAAGCTCTCTTTGGGCCGTAATTAATTCAGGAGAATATAAAGTGGCGAGTTTCTGACCCTTATTTACCTGTTCCCCAGTAAAAGTGACGTACAGTTTTTCAATCCGCCCCGGAACGTGAGCTACCTGACTGGAAGCCAACCTTTCGTCAGCTTGCACCTTTCCAAAAAGCCGAATAGTCTTCCCAGTATGACCAGCTTCCGCCCCAATGGTTGTCGTTTGGATATTCGCCAATTTCACTGCTTCGTTGGTCATTTCAAGCACCAACGGATCATCGGAAGAGCCATCTTCCAAAGGAATCAAATCCATGCCGCAGAGGGGGCACTCCCCTGGCTCATTTTGGCGGATTTGCGGGTGCATGGAGCAGGTCCATATTTGTTCTTCATCGGAAGTTTGAACCGCTTCTCCTCCGTGGTTGTGGGTTTCGGCAGCGGCAATGTTTTGGTTGTTGCCAAAAATCAAATAGCCTGCTCCCAAGCCGATGGCCAAAGCGATGATGACTATTAGGACGTTTCTTGTATTTTTCATAAATTTGAATTTAGCTGCTACTTTTGAGTAAAATTGAACCTTTTTTAAAGTCCTTTTAATGGAATTATTAACAAAAAAAATCAAGTACAAAGAGTTTGCGAAAATGGATTTTTCCGACGACGAACCCTTTTTGTATGAACTAATAAATGGCATACTCGCGAGAAAAAACGCACCCTCTGGCGAACACCAACACGTTCAATCTGAATTGTTTTACCAACTCATGCACTTCGTTTCCCAAAAAAAACTGGGCAGGGTCTATTCCTCGCCCACCTCGGTAATCCTTTCTGAGGAAGACGCCCCGCAGCCCGACCTCATTTATTTGTTTGAGTAAAGAAAAAATGAATTTGCTCGACCCCAAATGGGGCATCCGTGGTGTACCAGATATGGTTGTTGAAATTATTTCCCCTTCCTCTTATAAAAGAGACCATTACGACAAAAAAGAACTCTATCAACAACATGGCATTTCTGAATATTGGATTGTTGACCCATCCAACCATTCTGTTGAAATCCTTATCTTGCAAAACAACGAGTATGTATTTCATGCTTTTGGAATTGACGGTGAACAAATAGCTTCACATATAATCAAAAATTTCACTTTAGAGGTCGATTCTATTTTCCTTAAAAAAGCATAGGCACACTGATTAAAAGTATTTTCTAACCTGTCATATACCTTTCAACTTTTGCTTTCGCAATGTGGCTCTGCACCACCGCTTTCAATATTTTTAAACCGTAATCGATCAGTTCTTTTTCCAATTGTAATAGTTCATCAAAACTGCGCCCCTGCGTACTATAACTTGTTTGTAAAATATTGATAGCGGCCTGCGTGATTTCGATTTGTTTTGCATATAGCTCCATTTTCAGGCGGGCTATTTCATTTTCTGCAAATGCTTTTTCAATAGTAGTTTTATATTTAGAAAATACGTCTGCCTTTTTGTTTACCAAAGCAGCAATTTTGAGTTTTTCTTCCCGTTCTTTCGCGCCGTATTTATTTCTATAAAGCGGAATTTTCACCGATGCCCTTAATTGTAAAATATCCCTACCATTTCCCGAAGGTTCAGCGTCGCTCCTTTGGTTGACCATAATATAATCCAGGCCTACCCCGAAGGAAGGTTTGCCATTTAATTCGTTCAGTGATATGGCTTGTTCGGAAAGTTCCTGTTGTAGTTCAAACATCCGAAGCATTGGATGAGTGGTTTTAATATTTTCCATTAATTCATTTTTATTAAATGGAATAACGGCAAAAGAAAGACTGTCTGTTATATTGATCTGCGTTGCCAAAGGGCGATTAATTAATTGGTTGATGGTTGCCGTCGGACTTGTTTTAGCTGATTCCAATATTACCAATTCTTGCTTTAATTCCTCCGTTTTTAATTGCACCCTGAGCACATCTGCCGCAGACGCTTTGCCACCTTCCACCTTTGCCAATGCCAACCTTTCCAATGCTTCCATAATGGTAATGTTCCGTCGTATAATGGATTGGCTCTGTTGTATTTCATATAGTCGGAAATAAGGTTTTTTTATTTCGTAAAATAAATTAAGAGACCTCGCACCAATCCGTTCGTACAATGTTTTAGCCTCGGCAAGTTCTAATTCTTTTTTACTGTCTAAAGTGCCGGGCCACGGAAACATTTGGTTTGCAGATATACGGGTAACTTGTGCCCCCAACCTTGTTTCGACAGGAAATGGGAATGCCCCGAAACCCAATTCAGGATCAGGTAGTTCACTGACCTGTGGCGCTTTTTCCAATGCGGCGAGGTATTCGTTTTCCAGGGCCTTTAGTTCAAGGTTGTTGTCCGCTGCCTCTTTCAACAATACGTCAAGAGATTGCGCACTAACGGCAGTAGCCCACATAAAAAACAACAAATGACTTAATGTGATAAAATGTATCTTTATCATCGAATATAACTTTAGTAAAATGGGACACTGATTGAACAGGATTTGACGGATACTTACTGATTACTTATCAGTTCTAATCTGTCAAATCCTGTTCAATCAGTGTTCCATCCTCCATGCTTCAAATGATTCTCAAACAGCTTTCTTGCAATTTGAGGTTTTGTGCCAAAATTCAGAAGTAAACCCACTTCAATATCAGTTGCTTTCAGATAATTTAACAGTTGAGCTTCATGTTGTTCAATTAAAGCAGAAGCCGCTTTTAACTCTATAATCACTTTGTTTTCTACCAAAATATCTGCGAAATATTCTCCAACAAGGATTTCATCATAGTATACTTTAATCGGTTTCTGTTTGGTTGCCGTAAGCTCCAATTTTTTCAACTCAATCATCATTGCATTTTCATAAATTTTTTCTAAAAAACCATAGCCAAGTTTGTTGTAAACATTATAAAAGGCCTTGATTATCAAACCCGTTGTTTCATTGTGTATATAACTCATAAATTGGTTGTTATTAATTGAGGTATTGATTTAACATTTAGGAATTGATAAGAAATCCGTTAATATCCATTCTATCCGTCCAATCAGTGTCCTATCCTAAACCTTATCTCCTGCCACATCGAATAAAGCACCGGCACCGTAAACATGGTAACCATCTGAAGTGTCATCCCCCCGAAAGAAGGTATCGCCATTGGCAACATAATATCAGCGCCCCTACCTGTTGAAGTGAGCACCGGCAATAAAGCCAAGACCGTAGTGGCCGTAGTCATCATGGCTGGCCGGACCCTGCGCAAGCCACCTTCTACCACTGCATCCCTGATTCCATTGATTGAAGTGGGTTTGTTCTTTTTAAAACTACCCTGCAGGAAAGTAGCAACCAATACCCCATCATCGGTAGCAATGCCGAATAAGGCTAGAAACCCGACCCAAACAGCCACGCTTAAATTGACCGTTCGTATTTGAAAAAGCTCCCGCATATTGGTGCCGAAAAAATCAAAATTCAAAAACCAAGAAGTATCGTAAAGGCCAATCATTATAAAGCCACCTGCAAATGCAATGAACACACCCGTGAAGACCATTGCTGAAATAGTAACAGATTTAAACTGGAAATATAAAATGAGAAAAATAATGGCCAATGCAATCGGCACAACAAGGTTCAGGCGTTTGTTCGCCCTTACCTGCTGTTCATAATTTCCTGCAAAACGATAGCTGATGCCCGCGGGGACTTCCAATGTACCGTTGTCTATTTGTTGTTGAAAATAGTCCTGGGCATTATTGACCACCTCAACTTCTGAATATTCTTTTTCCCGGTCGAACAATACGTAACCAATCAAAAACCCGTCTTCACTTTTGATGGATTGGGCACCCGGCTCATATCTGATAGCAACCAATTCTCCCAAAGGGATTTGTTTTCCCGTAGCCGTTGGCAAATAGACTTGCTTCAGGGCTTCCGGATCAGTCCGCAATTCCCTCGGATATCTGATGCGGATGGAATAGCGTTCCCGGCCTTCAACCGTAGTGGTCATAGGCATGCCGCCAACCGCCGCCTGTATGTATTGCTGCACCTTTGCAATTGTCAGCCCATGCCGGCTTATTGCATCGCGGTCAATATCCAACAGCAGGTATGGCTTGCCAACAATACGGTCGGCAAATACGGCTGCATCTTTTACCCCTTCTACTTCTTTCAACTGCTTTTCCAATTGCAGTCCAAAAGCTTCAATGGTAGCCAAATCCGAACCACTTACTTTAATTCCCATCGGTGCGCGCATCCCCGTTTGCAGCATGACAAGGCGGGCTTCGATGGGCTGCAGTTTTGGGGCGGAAGTAACGCCGGGTATTTTCGTGACCCTGACTATTTCGTTCCATATATCGTCCGGGCTTTTGATTTCGTCGCGCCATTGGCGGAAATATTGACCATTATCATCTGGTATCAACACCCCGTCTTCATCTTTTATATATTCCCCGTCTTCATATCTAAAGCGGACGCGGTGCCCCTCTGCATTAGTTTTATATTCCGATTTATATAAAATCACATTTTCGTACATCGACATCGGGGCAGGATCGAGGGGGCTGTTGACCCGGCCGGCTTTCCCGACCACACTTTCCACTTCGGGGATGGCCGTTACAGCCATGTCGAGCAAGCGGAGATTTTTTATATTTTCCTGCATGCCCGAATGGGGCATCGCGGTCGGCATGAGCAAAAAAGAACCTTCGTCCAAGGAAGGCATGAATTCCTCACTTGTATTTTGAAAAGCTAAAAACCCTTGGTACACGATAAAGCCGACCGTCAATAAAAAAAGTATTTTAAAACGGAGCAGAAAACGAAGTATGCGCTCGTAGAAATAGATGATGAGATAAAAAAACCCGATCAGTCCACCAGCCACTATTATTATAAAAAAGAAGTTGGATAAATTGCTTTTTGTCACTCCAAGTGGCATCCATATACTAGCTAAAAGCCAAGCCACTATTAATGCATAAATGATATTAGTGAGCCAGTTCAAAGGATTGCGAAATTTCGAAAATCCAATAAACCTGCTCTCGCCCATCAGATGGTTTAGAATGCCTGCCAGCCCAACAACCATGAGCACAGATCCCAAAAATGGATTATAAAATAAAGCAGTAAATCCTCCCCCTATAAAAGCCAAACCATTTCCAATATATGGAATAATTTTCCTTTTAGGTTTAATAGAAAAAAGGCTGTGTGCCAATGGTGGGATAATAGTAATAGCCACAATAATGGAAGCGACCAAAGCAAATGTTTTGGTATATGCCAGCGGCTTAAATAGTTTACCCTCGGCAGCTTCCATTGTAAATACAGGAATAAAACTGATGACGGTCGTGGCAACTGCAGTGATAACCGCGGAAGCAACTTCGGTAGTAGCCTCATAAATACTGGTCATCAGGCTTTCGTCGGGAGGGGCTTCTTCCACCCGTTTGACCATGCTCTCGGTCAGTACAATGCCCATGTCAACCATGGTGCCGATGGCAATGGCAATGCCCGAAAGTGCGACGATATTGGCATCCACGCCAAAATATTTCATGGCAATAAAACACATCAGCACAGCAACGGGCAATGTGCCTGAAACCAACAAGGAAGATTTCAGGTTGAGCAGCATTAAAATCACTACAATGATAGTGACCAAGATTTCCAGTGTCAGCGCTTCTTCCAGCGTGCCGATGGTTTCGTTGATTAATTGGGTACGATCGTAAAAAGGGACGATCTGGACCTGCGAAACGGTACCATCATTCAGTGTCTTTGTTGCCAGGCCAGGTTCCAGTTCCGCAATTTTGGCTTTTACATTTTCAATAACTTCCAGCGGATTGGCCCCGTACCGCGCCACCACCACTCCCCCAACTGCTTCTGCCCCAGATTTATCAAGTACTCCCCGGCGGGTGGCCGGGCCAATACTCACCCTCGCCACATCCCCAATCCTGAGGGGTACATTGTTGTTTGCTTTAATTACACTATTTTCAATGTCTTCAATACTTTTTACATAACCCAAGCCACGTACAAAGTACTCCACCAGGTTTATTTCTATAGTCTGAGCACCAATATCTATATTGCTGCTTTTGATCGCTTTCATCACCTGTTCCAAGGTAATGTTATTGGCCTTCATGGCTTCCGGGTCAACATCAACTTGGTATTCTTTTACAAAACCACCAATAGAGGCCACTTCCGCCACCCCTTCGGCAGAGGACAGGCCATAGCGGACATAAAAGTCCTGGATGGTTCGCAGCTCGTGCAGATCCCAACCACCAGTTGGGTTTCCTTCTTTGTCCCGCCCTTCCAAGGTGTACCAAAATATCTGCCCCAACGCTGTGGCATCAGGGCCCAATGTGGGCTGTGCGCCATCGGGGAGTGTATTAGCTGGCAACGAATTGAGCTTTTCCAGAATACGGCTCCGGCTCCAATAAAATTCTATATCATCATTGAAGATGATGAATATGGTGGAAAAGCCAAACATGGAATTGCTGCGGATGCTTTTGACACCAGGGATTCCGAGCAATGCCGTAGTCAATGGGTAGGAAATCTGGTCTTCCACGTCTTGTGGAGAACGCCCCATCCATTTGGTAAATACAATCTGCTGGTTTTCGCCAATATCTGGAATCGCATCAACAGCCACGGGATCGCGTGGCAGTACTTCAATGCCAAAATCGAAAGGTGCTGTTACCAGGCCCCAGCCAACAAACAGCAGGAGCAATAAATAAGCAACCAACTTATTTTCAAGGAAAAAGCGGATGAAATTATTTAACATTATTCAATGAGAATTTATCATAACAATCTGACAAACAGAAAGATAGGTACAATTTATCAGGCTATAACCACAGCGGTCATTGCAAATTGTACATAGCAAAACTCATTGATTTAAATAAGGAAGGATTGGAAAAGGACAGGTATGTTCCGCAAGACAATTGGCGGCCTATAAGTTGAAAATTGGCGAGTCTGGGTGTCCGTAACCTGCGTTTCATTATAAAAAAACAAAACGGCAACGATGGCAACAGCTTCAATATTTGGTGCTTCAAATCCAACGACGGGAGACTGTTGATCCTGATCTAATTGGAAGTATTGCCAATCGGTATGACAACAATTATCCTGGCAACCATTATCCGAAGTGCAAGAACATTTAGCCACTTCTTGCAAATCTGTTTTCCCGCATTGATGAGAGCCCAACACAAAACCCGTCGAGCTGAACAGCACGGAAAAAACGAGGATGATATTTAATGCTTTGGTTACCAAATCTAAAATTGAATATTTTGCAAATATACAGTAATAGGTTTTAAATGGTTGAACAATAATTTGAACTTTATGTTTTTCGTAACGCTTGGTGCCACAAAATAATAGGTTGCGAAACTGGCGTTAAGTTTGCCAATAATAATTTAATGATCAAGAATATCCATATCACATCATGTTGTTGCTGCTGCTGTTGCTCCGTGCCTATCGGCCCGAACAGAAAGCGCATGATGTGATGTTGTTATCAATAATTCACAGCAATAAAAAAAGCCTTTCCATTCGGGAAGGCTTTTTTTATTGCCAATTTTCAAAATAATCCACATGAAAAAGATTTATGTCATCCACGAAAACGACGAATGGATAGTGCCTTTGCGGACCGCTTTTGGAAAACTCAATTTGCCTTACGAAGAATGGTTCATCAACAAAATGAGCCTTGATTTGAACGAGATCCCGCCGGACGGAATTTTTTACAACCGGATCAGCGCCTCGTCACATATAAGGGACCACCGTTATGCCCCCGAATATACTGGGACGCTGCTTGCTTGGTTGGAACGACATGGCCGGGAAGTGGTCAATGGCAGGCGGGCTTTGCAACTGGAAGTCCGTAAATCGGAGCAATACCTGGCGCTCCAAGCAGCAGGCATTGCTCATCCTAAAACTTTAATTGTCAATGATTTGGGGCTTTTACCGCATGCGGTTGACCAGTTGGGTTTATTTCCCTTTATCGTCAAACCCAACCGGGGCGGCAAAGGCACAGGCGTCCAACTGTTTCAACGAAAAGAGAGTTTGATTGAGGCTATAAAAAACAACGGACTCGGCGAATCACTCGACGGTATTTGGCTGGTGCAGCAGTACGTTCAACCCGTCAACGGTCGTGTCGTCCGAGCAGAATTTGTGGGTGGTAAATTCCTCTACGCCGTGAGTATCGACGCCGGTAAAGGATTTCAACTGTGCCCTGCAGATGCCTGCAACATTGGGGATGCTTTTTGCCCAGCCGGAAAAAACAACGACAAATCCAAGTTTATTGTACTCAACAATTATTACAATGAAGATTTGGAAAAATACGCTGCATTTTTACACAAAAACAACATCGGCATCGGGGCGCTTGAGTACGTGGAAGATGTGCATGGCCAACGCTATGTTTACGATGTGAACACGAATACCAATTACAATTCCCAGGCAGAAATGGAGGCTGGAAACAACCGACGGGGCATGTTCGAGATTGCTAAATACTTGGGCGAAAGATTTGTGGAACAAGCTGTACCTAAATATTTGGAAATGGCTTATTAGGCACGCTGATTAAATAAATGCTCAAATTTTGGGTAGCTTATTTTGGTTTTAGTTTCCTGCCTGTCGGTAGGCAGGTTCTTTAAAAGAAGGAATATTGTTGATACTATGACTGATTTTAAAGGAAAAATAAGAGCAAAAGACGCAGTCAAAAATGAATATTTATTTAGTCAGCGTACCTAAGTAAAAGAAAATAAATAATTTAGGCCAAGTGGGTATCTTTGCAAAAAACGATCATGGCCAAGACCACAATAACGGTAACATATGAGACCGAAGAAATAGCAAGACAAAAGATAAACTATTTCGGCAGTTTGCGAGA